>JAUVVS010000033.1 GCA_030604545.1 Deltaproteobacteria bacterium
CAAAGGAGAAAGCCGTATAGCGACCATACGGGTGCCGGATAAGCGTGTAGATGTTTTAAGCAACATGTATAAACCCAAAAAAACCGTTTACGCCCAGGTGGAATACTTTCTTCCACGCATAACGGATCATCAAAAAGAGCAAAATATTTGGGTCCTAATAAGAGATTGCGATGCCTTGATTCATGTAATTCGAAATTTTAGCGGATATGGTCTGGTTGAACCATCACCCTATAACGATTTCCTCAAAATTGAGGAGGAACTGATTCTATCCGATCTTGTTGCGGTGGAAAAAAGGTTAGAACGCGTTGATCTTGACCAAAAAAGAGGCAAAAAGATTGATCAGGAGGAACTTTCACTTTTAAATGATTGCTTGAATAACCTTGAAAACGAGATTCCTTTGAGAAGGTTTTCGGATCTTGCATATGCACATCTTTTAAAAGGTTATGCTTATATTTCAGCCAAACCGATGCTTGTCTTATTTAACAACGATGATGAAGACGATAGATTTCCCAATATTGAAAACTTTGTTGATAAAGAAGAATGTTTGGTTTTAAGGGGTAAACTCGAACATGAACTTGCACAGATGTCTGATGAAGAGGCAAAGGAGTTTCTCTCTGAATTTAATATAACCGGATCTGCAATGGACAGAGTTATCAAACGATCATATGATTTATTCGATCTTATATCCTTTTTTACGGTTAATAATAATGAGCTGCGGGCGTGGACAATAAAAAAGGAGACAAAAGCGGTTGATGCTGCTGGTGCAGTCCATTCAGACATGAAAAGAGGTTTTATTCGCGCCGAGGTGATTTCCTATGAGGATCTTATGGCAGCCGGTACCTATCCCGAAGCAAAAAAAAAGGGAGTCGTTAGATTAGAGGGCAAATCCTACCCGGTTCAGGATGGTGATATTATAAATTTCCGTTTTAATGTTTGATGGAAGGTAACTACTCAGTTATCTTGCCACAAAGGCACCAAGACACCAAGATTATATAAATAAAAAAATGATAAATTTCTTTTATTTTGTGCCTTAGTGGCTGAATAATTACAATTGAAGATTAATCGGCCCGAATCTCTTCTTTTAACATACAACACGCAATTTTATATTCCGGGGAACCATCACTTTTGTAACAAAGATTTGCAGGTTGTATAATCCTGTTCATTACACACCCTTCAGGGATGTTGAGCTGAAAAAGGTCATTTTCATTCAATCTTCCGGTATTTACCAGCTTGTTGTCCTTAAATTCCATGCTATGTATAGGGAAATCTTCACACAAAGGGCATCTGTACACCCGGCCGTTGGGAAATATGAAATAATTTTCCGCAACCACACCCGCACACTCGAATGATTCTTCCAGGCTTAAAAAAACTTTAGGGTATGTAACTGTTGTTCCTGTCCCGGCGGCTTTTTTTGCCACATCAGGGATTATGCTTAACCACTCGGAACGAGAAACTTGTAGCTTATCCTGGCCGATTTTGGCGGATTTTCCCCTTATACCGATGACCTGTATAAAAAATCTATCTATCCCCAGATCTTCTAAAAGTGGTGCCATCATGTTAATTTCATTGATATTGGTTTTGGTTACAGTGTAGATAAGGCTGGTCTTATACCCAGTGGAAATTGTTTCCCTTATGCCCTTGATACATCTATCATATGACCCTTTCCCTCGGATCATATCGTTGGCTTTCCTGGTGGCGCCGTCCAGGCTGAAACTAAAATAGTCAACTTCCTCTGGATTGACCTTTGAAAGGATGTCATTGAACAGATATCCGTTTGTGTCGATAGTTATGGAGCTATAACCGAGGCCTTTTGCTTTTTTAACGGCAAGTGAAAGATCAGGGTGCAGCGTTGGTTCTCCACCCAGAAATATTATGTTGGTTTCTTTGTTCTTTTCGACAAATGCGGCGATCCATGTCTTTATGGTCGACAATGGAAGGGCA
The DNA here is from genome assembly GCA_030604545.1 of Deltaproteobacteria bacterium. Classification (GTDB taxonomy): domain Bacteria; phylum Desulfobacterota; class Desulfobacteria; order Desulfobacterales; family JAUVVS01; genus JAUVVS01. Next base: position 1,942 of record JAUVVS010000033.1, read on the forward strand.
TTTTCCCCGTGTTGCTCCGGGTTGATATAACAGTGTCTACATTTGAGATTGCAACTTGTAAGGATATGGAAAAAAACATTTGTGGCTTTTTGGGAAAAGGAAACGGTTCTTTTGCTTTTCATTTGATTTTTTGTTTCAGTTTTTTTACCTCCTTTTTAGCCTTAACCAATTCTTCATTTGTTAAGCGTAGCCTGATTGACATAAATTCAGAAAAAATCCCATACAATAATAACAAAAAATCTAATCTTTCGTCTCTACTATCGCCGGAAGAAAGCTTTTGCTTTGCGGAAGTGTCAACTGCAAGGCAAGCAGTTTTGCCTACGGCATATACTGATGCAGATCTGCTTAAACTATCTATAACTCTCATTTCACCAAAAATTTCACCCTTTTTATCAATTGTAGCGATTTCTTCCCCTTCTCTTGTTATTCGTATCTTGCCTCCAAGAAGAAAGTAGATCCACATGTCCATGTCACCTTCTTTTATAATAATTTCACCGTCTTCATATTCCCTTATTTTACTAAGTCTTAGCAGCTTTCCAAGATTCTTTGTTTCGAAATGGCTCAAGGTCGAAATTGTCATAAGTTTTTTTATATTTTCAACAGTATCTTGTAAGTATCTCGATTCAATCATATTTACCTCCTTTCTAAACAATCTTTAGATAATGATTCATCGAATTTCACAGGATAGCACCCGTCAAAACATGCCTTACAGAAATTATTTTCCGGATCATCTATACCGGTCGATTTAAGGAGACCTTCAAGGCTGAGGTAATTAAGTGTATCAAGACCAAGAAACTCTCTTAGTTCTTTTATCGACTTGCCTGCTGCAATCAGTTCACCTCTTGTTGAAAAGTCGATGCCATAATGGCATGGAAAGCGATGAGGCGGACCGCTTACACGCATATGTATATGCTTAACGCCAAGCTCTCGCAGCGCTTTTACCCTTGTTTTAACGGTGGTTCCTCTTATTATGGAATCTTCAATGATGATGATGTCTTTTTCTTTTAGAAGCTCTTTTACGGGATTCAGTTTTACCCTTACTCCAAAATCGCGCATGCTCTGAGTAGGTTGGATAAATGTTCTCCCCACGTAATGATTTCGGATCATGGCCATCTCAAAAGGAAAACCCGAGGCTTCCGAGAATCCTAAGGCTGCGTAGGTTCCCGAGTCAGGAAAAGGCATTACGAGATCGGCTTCTGCCGGCGATTCTTTTGCGAGACATCTTCCCATAGCTTTTCTTGTCAGATAGACATTCTGCCCGAAAATTGTGCTGTCCGGCCTTGCAAAATAGATGAGTTCAAATATGCAAAAACTTCTATTAGCGACAACCTTCGATCTCAAACTTTTGATCCCTTCATCGCTTATAATAAGAATTTCTCCTGGATCGAGTTCTCGCACAAACTCGGCCTGGACGAGATCAAGAGCACATGTTTCAGATGCCAGAATGTAATTCCCATTTAGAATTCCAAGACATAAGGGTCTGAAACCGTTTGGATCCTTGATTCCAATCACTTCTCCCTTACCTGTAAGGACGACAAAAGAAAACGCCCCTTTTAGTTTCGACACTGTTTCAACAAGGGCTTGTTCAAAGCCGTATTTTAAGTTTTTAACAAAAAGATGCAGGAAAACTTCACTGTCCATTGTAGTTTGAAAAATTGAGCCTGCTTCTTCAAGTTCTTTTTTCAAACTATACGCATTTACAAGATTGCCGTTATGGGCGACAGCATACGATTTTTTTATGTGATGGACAACAAAGGGCTGAGCATTGGAAAGTATAGAGCTTCCAGTAGTGGAATAGCGCACATGTCCAATGGCACTTCCCCCTTTTAGCTGTTCCAATTTGGGCATGTCAAAAACATCATGAACAAGACCCATGCCTTTATGCTCGATAATTTTCTTGTCCCGTGCTACCGCGATCCCGGCACTTTCCTGACCCCTATGCTGGAGCGCATAGAGACCAAAATAGGTCAATTTTGAGGTTTCATGGTGTCCGCAAACACCAAAAAGACCGCATGCCTCACGGGGTTTATCAAGAAAATTCATTTAATATGTTAGTCCAATTGGTTACAGTTCAGCCACAAAGACACGAAGACACAAAGATTATAATATAATTTTTTTAATACCCTCCTTAATAAGAGGTACGTTAAAATTTATAAGTAAATCAAAATGTTTGTCTAAAAATTTTAAACAACAGAGTATTTGCGTTTCTCTCATAAGCACGGTATCTGGCGTATATACCTTTTTTATAAAGGGTTAAATTGATATCTCTTCTTTGTGCCTTGGTGCCTTGGTGGCTGAACTTGTACTTTCTTTTCTATTTTTTCCGAGCATTAGGCCGATTTAAGATTTTAGGAGCTGAAATTATATACATCTTTTCAATCAACTGTAAAGCTTTTTAATATACTCCTGAAGCGGCTTCACCGAAAGCTCATTTTCCATAATACTTATGATACCTCGACATATGGCCATACCACAGGCAGTTGTCGTTGCATAGGGGATATTATATTTTAATGTTGTCCGCCGGATGATGTATCCGTCATGCCTTGTTGCAGTGCCCAAAGCCGTATTTACAACCAGCTGTACCTCTCCATTCTTTATTGCATCCACCACGTGTGGGCGGCCTTGTGAAACTTTATTTATCATTTTATTTTTTATGCCGTGATTTGTCAAAAACTTGGAGGTTCCTCTGGTTGCCATGATCGTAAAACCGATATCCCGGAACTTGGATGCCAAGGGAAGGATGGTTTTTTTATCATTATCTATTACACTGATAAAAACCGTGCCGGAGGTCGGCAGGTTCTGCCCTGCTCCGAATTGAGCCTTGGCATAAGCGGGGCCGAATTCAGAATCGATTCCCATAACCTCTCCCGTTGATTTCATTTCCGGCCCAAGTAAGGTATCCACATCGGGAAACCTGTCAAAGGGAAAGACAGCCTCTTTTATTGAAATATGAGAAGGGATCTTTTCATGTGTAAGCCCAAGATCCTTGAGTGTCCGGCCGAGCATCACCTTTGTAGCAAGCTTTGCAAGAGGTATTCCTGTTGCTTTGCTGACAAAGGGGATTGTTCTGGAGGCTCGGGGATTAACCTCAAGGACATATAACTGCCCGTCTTTTAAGGCATATTGAACGTTCATCAATCCTACAACGCTCAGTTCAGATGCCATGGCCTTTGTCGCATCTATTATCTCATCAATAAAATCAGAAGAGATGTTATAGGGGGGAAGGACGCATGCTGAGTCACCCGAATGGATTCCAGCCTCCTCAATATGCTGCATAATACCGCCGATAATAGTTATCTTCCCATCTGAAATAGCATCCACATCCACTTCAAAGGCGTCTTCAACAAACTTATCTATTAGCACCGGATGTCCAGGGGATGCAATAATTGCAAGCTTTGTAAAATTTTCAAGATCTTTCCGGTCATATACTATTTTCATGGCTCTTCCGCCAAGAACATAGGATGGGCGTACAATTACAGGATATCCGATTGTTTTTGCGACCGCCACCGCCCCATCAACCGACATGGCTGTGCCGTTTTCCGGTTGAACAAGCCCTAATTTTGACAGCATGCCCTGAAAAAGTTCCCTATCCTCCGCCCTATCGATACTTTCAGGCTGCGTTCCCAGAATAGGGACACCGGCTTCAAAAAGGGGTGTGGAAAGGTTAAGGGGTGTCTGTCCGCCGAACTGAACGATGACGCCCATGGGCTTTTCGGTTTCAACGATGTGAAGCACATCCTCTTTTGTTAATGGTTCGAAATATAGCTTGTCGGACGTGTCATAATCAGTACTGACGGTTTCGGGGTTGCTGTTTACCATAATACTTTCAACCCCTTCTTCCCTTAAGGCAAATGAAGCATGGACACAGCAATAGTCAAACTCAATACCCTGACCGATCCTGTTCGGGCCGCCTCCTAAAATCATCACCTTCTTGCGATTCGAAACCCTTGCTTCATTTTCCGTCTCATATGTAGAATAGTAGTAAGGGGTTGCAGCCTTAAATTCGGCTGCGCAGGTATCAACAAGCTTGTAAACGGGTCTGATTTTATGGCCCATACGGCTTTCTTTTATCCTTTCTTCGCATGAGTCTGTTAGATATGCGAGCTGTATGTCTGAAAACCCCCAGGATTTTGCCTTTTTCAAAAGAGAGTGCCGGATGTTGGGTTCCTGATACTCCAGGCCTGGCATTTTTGAGATTTGGGCACTATGATTTGCTCTAATCTCCTGTTCAAGTTCCACTATCTGTTGAAGCTGATATAAAAACCACGGATCGATGCCTGTTAATTCGTATATGGATTGAATCGTCATACCCTTTAAAAGCGCATGGCGGAGATAGAATACTCTTTGCGAACTTGGAACAGCCAGGTTTTGTTCGATTTCAGTTAATGATGGTGTTTTCCCCTTTTCATCAATGGGGTCTTTTCCGTCTGCACCAAAACCGTATCGCCCGATTTCAAGGGATCTTAAACCTTTTTGAAAAGCTTCTTTAAAGGTTCTGCCGATGGCCATTGTTTCTCCCACTGATTTCATGGATGTTGTAAGGAAATCTTGTGTTTCCGGAAACTTTTCAAAGGTCCAGCGGGGTATTTTGACAACGCAATAATCGAGAGTAGGTTCGAAAGATGCAAGAGTTTCTCCCGTGATATCGTTTGGAATTTCATCCAGGGTGTACCCCACGGCAAGCTTGGCGGCTATTTTGGCAATGGGAAAACCGGTTGCCTTGGAAGCAAGGGCGGAACTGCGAGAAACCCTTGGATTCATCTCAACAACGATCATTTCGCCGTTTTTGGGATCGATGGCGAACTGGACATTTGACCCGCCGGTATTAACGCCGATTTCCCGCATGATTGCGATGGATGCATTCCGCATCATCTGATATTCTCTGTCGCTAAGTGTCTGGGCCGGCGCAACCGTAATGCTGTCGCCGGTGTGTATCCCCATGGGGTCCATATTTTCAATGGAACATACGATGACCACATTATCATTATGATCCCGCATGACCTCCAGCTCATATTCTTTCCAGCCCAAAACAGATTTCTCAAGCATCACCTGCTCTATCAGACTTGCGTCCAATCCTGCCTTGACTATATTTCCCAGGTCTTCTGAATTATAAGCAACACCCCCGCCTGTTCCGCCCAGGGTAAAGCTCGGACGGACAATAATAGGAAACCCGATTTCATCGGCAATTTTCCGGGCATTTTTTATGTTCGTTGCAAAACCGCTTTTGGGGATGCGAAGTCCTATTTTTTCCATTGCATTGCGGAAAAGGTCTCTGGCTTCAGCCTTTTTAATCGATTCGATTGAAGCACCAATCATTTCGACACCGAATTCATTAAGTACACCCATCTTTTCGACTTCCACGGCAATGTTAAGGCCTGTCTGACCACCGAGTGTCGGAAGTAGAGCGTCAGGTCGCTCCTTTTTAATTATCTTTGAAACAGCGACGGGAGTAACAGGTTCCACATAGGTCTTGTCGGCCATTTCAGGATCGGTCATGATCGTCGCGGGATTGCTGTTGATAAGTACGACTTCATACCCTTCTTCTTTTAATGCCTTACAAGCCTGTGTACCGGAGTAATCGAACTCACAGGCCTGGCTAATAATAATCGGACCCGCACCGATGATAAGAATTTTATTTATATCAGTCCGTTTTGGCATTGTTTTTCATCATTTTAGTAAATTCATCAAAAAGATATCTAGCATCATGAGGACCGGGCGATGCTTCGGGGTGGTACTGCACTGCAATAATCGGCAGCTCACGATGTCTGAATCCCTCCAATGTATTATCATTCAAATTTATATGTGTTATTTCAATATTTTTTCCATGAAGGCTGTCTATGTCCACTGCAAAACCATGATTTTGAGAAGTTATTTCAACCCTTCCCGTCAAAAGATTCTTAACAGGCTGGTTTGCGCCACGGTGCCCAAATTTCAATTTGAATGTTGTTCCTCCGAAAGCGAGTCCAAGAAGTTGAATTCCGAGACAGATTCCGAAAATGGGGCAATACTCCAAAAGTGTCTGGATGGTTTTTATGGCATAATTAACCGGTTCGGGATCACCAGGACCATTGGAAAGAAATATTCCATCAGGTTCCATGGCTTTTATGGTTTTGGCCGAAGTGGCCGCCGGCATTACAACAACTTCACATCCTGAAAGCTCCAGGCATCTTAGAATATTATATTTTATTCCAAAATCCAGGGCAACGACGGAATATTTTTCCATTCTGTGGCGCCATATATTTTTGCTCAATTTTTTGTCATTACCGATGAAAAACAGCTTTTCATTTTTCCAGTAATAGGGTGTGTCGGTTGTTACTTCTTTTGCAAGATCCTGCCCCGCCATACTCGGTATATCTTTTGCTTTCTTAATAAGGGAAGCAGGAACAAGATCCTTTGTAGAGATGAATGCACGCATGGCTCCCGCGTTGCGAATATGCCTTGTCAGCGCTCGGGTATCGAGTTCTTCAACTCCCATTATCCCATGTTGTTTCAGGTAATTTCCAAGCGTGGAGGTAGATCTGAAATTGCTGGGGAAGTCTTGATATTCTCTAACAAGAAAGGCTGCGACCTGTATCCGGTCGGACTCGACATCCTCAATATTAATGCCGTAGTTGCCGACCAGAGGATAGGTCATCGTTACCATTTGTCCTCTATAAGACGGGTCGGTCAGCACCTCCTGGTAACCTGTCATGCTTGTATTAAAAACAATTTCACCACAGGTTTCTCCCGGTCCGGTAAAGGATTGGCAAGCAAATGAACGTCCATCTTCCAGAGCCAACAGTGCTTTCATTCTTCCCGCCGGTCTTCACCCCATTCTTCAGGGGTAATCGATTCCTTGGCGAGAACATCCAATTTTACAGCCTGTACTTTACGAAAGACGTCTGTGTAGTTCTTTTTCTCACCCTTTACCGTCAAAAGGTCGTTCTCAATTGAAATGCCAAAAAGGTTTTCATTTTCTTGAAGATATGGAAAGATCAAATCCCAATCAGCAGGGCTTAAATCCACGATCTCGCCGCCGTTCAATTGGTCATCTATTACTTTTCGAAAAGGATCTCTCAAGTAAATAGCGCCTCCGGAGGCCAATGAAAAAAGATTTGAGCCCGGATATGGTGTGGGCTGATCAATCACATTACCTTCTTCGTTAAACTCAATACCGTTAAGAACGACAAAGCCGCCGCCGTTCAATGGATTACCGGCCATGAAAGATTCCGCCAGGTAATCCAGGCTTGTACCGTTAATTACGACTCTGGGTCTTCCCACCGCATTAATGAGCGGTCTGCCTGCGGCGTTTCCCATAATGTAAATTTCACCACCTTTGCCGCCGTACATGAATGTCTGGCCAACATCCCCGTACACTACCAGCCGTCCGTTTTTCATGATCTGGCAAAGCTGATCCTGGCCGTTGTTATGAACTTGGATTTCCAATCCGTCAATCCCGGAGGCCAGGTAATCTCCTGAGTTCCCGTAAATGTCTATGCGAACACCATGGGTGTTGGGGCCGAACCCGCATCCGTGGAATCGCTGACCTTTAAGACCGTATATAATGAAACGTTTCCACCCCATCTGGTATGCCTTGACTGCAAGCCGCGCGTCGCAGTCAACTCCCTCCGGCGGGAAGTCCTTACCCTGGATTACCAGCACTGCCTCGCCAATATCAGGTGATCGTAACTTTTGGCGAGTTTCCCAAGCAATGCGCTTTAGAATACCGGGTTGCCCTGAGTCGATGGGAGAAACCGAGTCCAGGATATTGTCAATGTTAGTTCGAACAACCTGGAGTACTGAACTGCGTTTCATTTTGCCGCAATCATATCTGCGATCATTGAGAAGCGTAAGCAGGTAAAGGGCTCTCTCAAGGTTGGTATCGTCTTTTTCCGCCATTCGTTGGATTTGATCCGTTATCCAGCGGAGCCGGCTAAGATTCCATAAAGGAAGCGCTTCAATAACATGGGAAAAAGCCTTTTCAATACTTGCCGCGTCTATCTCCTGCTCGATCTGTTTGATTATTTCAGTTCCGCGATCCAACGGAATAGGATCATCTTTAATATTGATCCGCCACTCTCCCTTCGGAGCAAATATCTGCTTTCCAAACTTATCCGCACAGCTTAAAGAAGAAGAACCGTTTTCTCTTTGCACGGTGAAAGAAAACGCACCGCCGTCTGTGTGGCTTCCACCGCGGGCATTCCAGTAACGATCCGCCACAAGCCGAAAACGCTTATCCTCCTCATAGAGCGAATGCAGGGTAG
>JAUVVS010000171.1 GCA_030604545.1 Deltaproteobacteria bacterium
TTACACGCACGTACGGGACTATTGACCCCGCCCGGTATAACACTTAAGGCTCTTTCAAAAAGTTTATGAGATTTTTCGTAATTCATCTTTTAAATATCCTTTCCTTCTATTAAATAAGTTGATATTTTGTAACTATGCTGGGAAAATATCAGATACAATTTTCTGGGTCAAGCCCGATTCTAATGTTCGATTTTAATGTAAACCGTAACACTTTAACCCTTTGAAACCAGTTTATACAAATAAGCTTGAAAGGTGATTAAATTTTCAGCCGTGTAATTGTCTGAGCCCTCCATTCTTTCTTTACACTCACTTATGCGCGATTTTTACACGGTTAAAATTTAATTATCTTTCAAGCGGCCTTGTTTTCAAAAAGCTAAAATATTACAAAAATCTTGACTTTGCCAAATGGCATAATCAATGGCGGGAGGCAAAAGGGGGCGTTTTTTTAGGGGCATAGGCTATAAAGCCTGGAGAGCAATGAGGCCGGAAACCGCAACGGCACTGAAACACCAAGATTTTAAAATCATTTTTTCCTTGCTATGTATCTTTCTTTCTCAGATAATAGCAGGTGCTTTACCTTTATCATTTTTGTGCCCTGGTACCTTTGTGGTTGAATAGTTGGTGGAAGTTATACTTCTATGGCAAAGAAAGGTCAAAAAATTAAAAAAATCATTCTGGTCGTCGATGACGATAAAGATATTGTGCAGACCATAAAGGGGAATCTGGAGTTAGACGGTTATGAGGTTTTTACTGCCTATGACGGTCAGACCGGTCTCCATATGACCAAAACAATCAGGCCCGATTTAATTATTCTCGATTTGAACCTTCCGGATATCGACGGAATCAAGGCATGCGAGATCATACGGAGAGAATTCGATTTCCCCATCATCATGCTGACCGCCCGCGATGGAATCTCGGACAAGGTGCTGGGGCTGGAGTGCGGGGCAGATGATTATATGGTAAAACCCTTTAACTTTCTTGAACTTTCGGCGAGAATTAAATCCATTTTTAAAAGAATAGAAAGAAATTTGGTTAAGGATAGCCATGAATTTAAAGACATTTCCATAAATTTCAAATCCCGGAGTATTTCCGTCCGCGGAAAAGATATTAATCTAACCAGAACTGAATTTCAATTATTTGAACTCTTTGTTTCCTATCCTAACGAAGTACTTTCACGAGATTTTATACAAAAGCAAATCTGGCATGATTCTCAGTTGTATCAACATAGCCGTGCAATCGATGTTCACATGCAACGGCTCAGAAAAAAGATAGAAAAGGAAATCGAAAATCCGAAATATATTGTTACCATAGCAGGCGTTGGGTATAAATTTCAAAGTGGTTAAGAAAATGGTCGAACTCAAATTAAGATCGAGTCAATGGATCGTTGATGAAAATGATAATATCATCATCGGTAAAGGGAGAATGGAAATTCTGGATAATATAGAAAAAACCGGGTCTATTAATCAGGCTGCAAAAATTATGAAAATGTCTTACAAGGCTGTTTGGAGCAAGATAAAATCAACGGAAAAACACTTAAATACTAAAATCGTGCATGCAGATAAAAAGAACGGCACATGCCTATCTAAAGAGGGTAAAAAGCTTCTGGAGCAATACAAACTTTTAAAGAAAAAATGCACAATTGCGGATGATAAAATATTTATAAGCATTTTCGAAACACTAAACACAAAACACAAAAAAACTATCGAATGTAAACAATAAATATGAATGAGTATCAAAACGGATCATTGAAGGTAACTAATAAAAGAGTAAGCCCCCCAGTTGTTTGCATTGTCGGCAATTCGGGATCAGGCAAGACAACGTTCATTGAAAGGCTGATTCCAGAACTTAAACGGCGCGGTTTGAAGGTTGGGACCCTCAAGCATGATGTGCACGGTTTTGAAATGGATAAACCCGGCAAAGATAGCTGGCGGCACAAGCAAGCCGGCGCCTCCACAACAATCATTTCATCTTCCCAAAAGATCGGAATAGTTATGGATGTGAATCATGACCACAAACCGGACGAACTGTTACCTCTCTTTTCAGATATAGACATCATTCTTGCCGAAGGGTATAAACGTGCAGATAGACCAAAGCTGGAAGTTTTCAGGGCCGAGATTACTAAAGAGCCTTTAAGTAAAGAGGATAAGTCTTTGCTTGCAATAGTCAGCGATACAACCGTTGATCTTGATGTACCTCGATTTTCTACAAAAGACATTAAAGGTGTAACTGATTTTTTATTAGATTATTTTAACCTCTCTCCAGCCATGAATACCGGCCAAAGGAAAGCAGCTTCATAGCACTTTTTTCTTGATTTCCATACCCACCGCATTTTAAATCGGAAGCTCTAAAGGCTCCCTTTATATTCCATATACGATGTAAGCAAGATAAGCAAAACGATTTAAACTCATTTGTTACAACTTTTACATAATTGTTGCTTGACTATTATCACTTTATTAGTAGAATGTTAACGCTAACATTAGAAATTCAATTTAGTTTGCCCATAGCTAAGATATAAATCCTTTGCTAATAAGGAGTTAATGAAATGATGCCTTCGGATACGCCACGGAAGTCAAGTAAAATGACCTTATTGGTTGGATTGATTGTTGGTGCTTTTTTAACAATAGTGATGGTGCTGGCATCCGGTTTTATGATTGAAACCACCAATAAAGATACCTTTTGTGTAAGTTGCCATATTATGACACCTTTCAGGACATCATGGCAGGATGCGGTCCATGGCGGTAAGAACCCCCAGGGATTTGCAGCTCAGTGTGTTGATTGTCATCTGCCCCATGGTGATTTCTTTCAGTTTTTCACGGTTAAGGCCATAACCGGTACGAGCGATTTAATACACAATCTTTATATTGATGCAGAAAATTACGATTGGGCCGGTGCTGCAGATAGGAACCGTTTGAAGTTCACCTTTGACAATGCTTGTCGGCATTGCCATCACGTTTTAACTCCGCCTGGAATATCTCCTGGCGGTTTTATTGCCCATCGTACTTATTTACGAGGTGATACTAATAAAAGATGTGCAGAGTGTCATCCGCGCGTAGGGCATAAGAATATGATTGAAGCTGCTAATAAATATTTTAAAAAGGGCACATAAATTATATTATTATAATAAGGAAAAAAGTAATCATTTTTAATTTTTAGGAGGGTATCATGAAATATTCACTCGGCAAAATTGGAATAATGTGTTTCGCGCTGCTCATTTTTGGAATGGTCTCTATCGCTTTTGCGCAAACGCAATATCCAAATTTGGGACAAAAGGAACTTGTGATAAAAAGAGGTTTTACCAAGGAAGCATTGAGTTGCATCGAATGCCATGCTAAAAAGATGCCTGGTACTGTTGAATCCTGGAAGATTAGTAATATGAGTCACGCAGGGGTCTCATGCTATGACTGCCATACGGTAGAAAAAAGGTCACCCATGGCAAGCCAGTGTGAAGGTCTCAAGGGCACCGATATCTATATATCACCCATGGTTTCTTCAAAAACATGTTCCCGGTGTCATCCCCAGGAAGTAGAACAATTTCTGAAAAGCGGCCACGCAGCGCTTGCCGGTGCAGCAATTATGGACCCAAAAAAGGGAAAGTTGCAAAAATTGATGTATCAATTTGAAGGCTGTGCATTTATGGATAATGATAAACTCGACCTTTCTACAGGATTAACGCCTAAGGGAAAGCCGGCCTATGTTCGTGTGTCCAAGACCGCCGGCTGTCAAATGTGCCACGGCACTCAGGTAGAGCTCGGCCCGGACAATAAACCCATAAATGAAACTTGGCCCGGTGGTGTCGGCACCCGATATCCTGACGGTGCCATAGGAACCTGCACAGTATGTCACACCAGGCACAGGTTTTCTATCGCCGACTCCAGAAAACCTGAAGCTTGCGGGGCCTGCCACCTGGGTCCGGATCATCCAAACATCGAGATCTATTTCGAGAGCAAGCACGGACAGCAATACCTCTCCCACGGCGACGAATGGAATTATGAAAGCGCTCCGGATACCTGGGAACCAGGTGATTATACAGCCCCCACCTGCGCAACATGTCACATGAGCGGTATCGGTGAACTTGCTACTACCCATAACGTTCAGGAACGATTGAAATGGGACTTGATGCATAAAAAGAGTGTTATTCGTAGCGGTGATCGTGGTGATGGTTTAAAGGGTGATAAGCTGATGAGAAAGGTCTGTGTCAATTGCCATGGCCCGACCCATACCGATGTACAGAGGATAACTTTGGACAACATGAATGAATTGTACAACAAACAATGGGCCGGCGCAGTCAAGATGAAGAAAGAGCTGGCAGACAAAGGTCTTTTGAAAAAGGACCCATGGAAGGATGGATACCAGGAACTGATGTATTACCTGTGGCACCACACCGGAAGACGGGCACGCCAGGGAGCTGCCATGAACGCCCCGGATTATGCCCACTGGCACGGTACCTTCCAGATGTTCCAGGTTTACAAAGATATGGAAGATATTTATAATTACAGGATTAAAAACAACAAGATTGAAGAATTAAGTACGGTTATGAGTTCTGCACCGTATTAAAAAAGTATAGAGAGGTGATCTGCCCTCCTACTGCATTACACCAATAAAATCCCCGCATGACGCGGGGATTTTTTTTTGAAAGGAAATGATTTGAGAGATTTTAGCCTATCGATTTGGATTTATCAAGTTTAAGAGTGTATGAGCCTTATTGTTTTCATTTGTTGCTTTGCTGTTATTCAATTGTCATTCAGTTGAAATTCGCTCCGCTGAAATTCGGTTGTTATTTGTCGATTAATAACTACAGAATCTTTACTGAATTTCTACTGAATTTCTACTGAATTTCTATCTTCTCTATAACTTCCAGAAGATTGCTGAGCGGCTGCTGGCCCTCAAGTTCATGTTCCTCATTGATAATAATTTTAGGAACTCCACTTACTGAATATTTGTTAGCCAATGGTGAAAAAGTCCCTGCCTCAACCATGTCAGCACGTATTTTTTCATTCTCAAGAGCAAGTCTGTGAGCGGCGCTAACTGCACCGGGGCAATACGGTCAGGTTAACAGCACAAAAACCTGTATATGAATGTCCTTATCAATATTTTTAATTCTGTTCACAAGGTTTACCGGCAGTTCCTCTTTCTGACCAGAGGCTTCGAGAAGGCTTCCAACAAAGGATGTAAACTCATAACCTCCTGGTAATCCATAATATTTTATTCCCGTATTTTTGTCATCCTTATCAAGCAAAACAATTGCCGGTATTTTGTCAACATTGTATTCCTTAGCTTTATTTTCATCTTTTTGAAAATCATACACCACATGTTTCAGTTTATCGGATAACGCTACAGTCTCATCGACAAACTCTCTGACATTTTTACAGGCTGGACACTCAAACTCCTGGGTAAAA
>JAUVVS010000038.1 GCA_030604545.1 Deltaproteobacteria bacterium
CGCAGACCCGCCTGCCACTGCGAGCTCGCTCGATAGCCAAGACTGACAGCTTCACAAACAGTAGAGTTGTGGAATAGCAACATGAGGCGACATAGGGCACAAGCGGGCAGGTTTCACAGATTTTCGTGAGCTATTGGGTTAAAATCCGCGTCCTAATTTTTATAAAAGGAGGAAATAAAAATGGCTGAAAGACTAGAAGTATACAAATGTGAAGTATGTGGAAATATTGTTGAAGTACTACATGGAGGAAAAGGTGAACTTGTATGCTGCGGGCAACCCATGAAGCTACTGGTTGAAGGTATGGTTGACGCGGCAAAGGAAAAGCATGTCCCTGTTATTGAAAAAATCGAGGGCGGTGTAAAAGTGAAAGTCGGCGAGGTGGCACATCCAATGGAAGAGAAGCATTATATTGAATGGATAGAAATTATAGCCGACGGCAAGTCCTATTTTCAGTTTCTCAAACCCGGCGAAGCTCCAGAAGCAACCTTCAAAATAGAAGCAGACCAAATTACAGCCCGTGAATATTGCAATATTCATGGTCTGTGGAAAGGATAATTAAATTAGAGGGAAGAATCGAGCCGGAAGAGGTTCGCTCACCTTGCTGAGTCGGGAGAATACTGAAATACATGGGCATTAGGCAAGAAATGATAAAAATAGAGTAAAGGATATCTTATGAAATCGAAAACAATTCTATTGTTAATCATTTTTGTAATTTTATTTACTGTTACAATAGTTGCTGCAGTTAAAAACGAGGGTGCCAAGGATATCGAAATCTACGGAGGGAAAAAGGGCAAGATTCCTTTCCCTCATCATATGCACCAGAACAATCTTGAAGACTGCAATATCTGCCATTCATTTTTCCCGCAGAAGCCGAACTCAATTAAAGACTTAAAGACCAAGGGTCAACTGGAAAAGAAACAGGTGATGAAAAAGTTGTGCATCAAGTGCCACAAAGCAGAAAAAAGAGCAGGAAACAAGGCAGGTCCTACTAAATGCTCTAAGTGCCATATTAAATAGTGTGTTCATATTGTGCTTTGTGCCTTGGTGTCTTAGTGGCCTAATATTTAATATTCATACAGGAATTGATTTATAATGCTGGTATTGGGACTACAGGGCAGCCCGCGGAAAAAAGGAAATACGAACTATCTTCTTAAATCGTTCTTAAATGAGGCCGAAAACTTAGGGGCTAAAACCCATTTAATTGAAGTGGCCAAAAAGAATATTATTCCATGCCTGGGATGTGGCCATTGTGAGAAAAAGGGATATTGTGTCATTGAAGATGATGATATGAGTCTCGAAATTTATCCTTTGCTCCGTAATGGCGATGTGATTGTTGCTGCCACTCCAATATTTTTCTACAATGCCACTGCCCAGCTCAAAGCACTAATCGACAGGAGCCAGACCCTCTGGTCCCGAAAGTATAAACTGAAGCTGACGGATCCCATCAGAAATTATAGGCGTGGATTTCTCCTTGCCTTGGGCGCTACAAAGGGAAAGAACCTTTTTGAGGGCATCAACCTTACGGCAAAATATTTTTTTGATGCCCTGGGAGCCGACTATAGCGGAAGCCTTACATACAGGCGTATAGAAAATCCTGGGGACATGGAAAAACATCCAACTGTACATGAGGACGTCCAAGGTGCAGTTAACAACCTTTTAAAACCGTTATTGCATAGGAAAAGAATCTTGTTTGCCTGCCGTGAAAATGCCTGCCGCAGCCAGATGGCAAGTGCGTTCGCACAATATATTGCCGGTGATAAAATTGATGCTTTATCAGGAGGGAGTAACCCGGCGGATGAAATAAATCCTGACATGATAAAAGTAATGCAGGAAAAGGGATTGGATATGGCTTTTCGAAAACCGAAATCGATTGATGAGGCTATATCAGGGCAACCTCCGGAAATCATAGTTACAATGGGGTGCGGGGAAGAATGTCCGTTTGTTCCCGGTGCAAAAATGCTTGATTGGGATCTGCCGGATCCTGCGGGTAAACCCATAGATTTCATGCGAAATGTCAGAGACGAGATTGAAAAAAGAGCAATTGATTTTATTAACGAATTACAGTAATTAAACATTTTAAGATCATAATGCCTAACTTCTAAAAGAAATGTGAACCATAGCCAGAAAGTTCCTTTTCTATCTTTGAACGCTTAAGAAAAGAAAGCCAAACATTTTGAACGTTACCAATGGATTCGCAACTCTACTTGTAAATTTTATTTTCTGAAAAGACACAAAGAATAACCAATAACTAATAACAAATAACTATTATGGAGGTAACAAATGGATAAATATGTTTGCTCGGTTTGTGGTTATATTTACGATCCTGCAGAGGGTGATCCTGACAATGGCGTTGAACCAGGGACAAAATGGGAAGACGTGCCGGATGATTGGGAATGCCCGGTTTGCGGTGCTTCAAAGGATGAATTTGAAAAAGAAGAATAAGAGGAGAAAATATGAAACCGATTGAAATAGCAAAAGGAATTTACAATGTAGGTGCTGTTGACTGGAATATTCGGGATTTTCATGGATATTCCACTAATGCCGGAACAACCTATAATGCTTTTTTGATCATAGATGAAAAGATCGTACTGATTGATACGGTTAAAAAAGAATTTGCCGATCAAATGCTCGACAATATTTCCCAAATAGTCGATCCGAAAAAAATCGACATCGTTATCAGCAACCATACGGAAATGGATCATTCCGGTGGATTGCCAAGGGTTATGCACAGGATCGGAGAAGACAAGCCTTTGTATTGTTCAAAAATGGGTCTGAAAAACCTTTCCCGTCATTTTCCTCAAAAATGGAATTATCATGCCGTTGAAAATGGCGAGGGGCTGAGCCTGGGCAAGAGAACCCTGACTTTTTTGGAAACCAGAATGCTTCACTGGCCGGACAGTATGTTTACCTACTTGAAAGAAGATAAAATTCTTTTTTCCAGTGACGGATTCGGCCAGCATTATGCAGGGCCTGAAAAGTTTGACGATGAGATCGGTGATGCAATAATGCCTCATGCCAAGAAATATTTTGCAAATATACTTCTTCTTTATTCAACGAAGGTTCTAAAATTGGTGGAAACTGTTATGGAACTCGGTCTGGAATTCGATATGATATGCCCTGACCATGGCATTATCTGGAGAAAAGATCCCGGCAAAATAATTGAAGCATATGTAAAGTGGAGCAAACAGGAGCCCGAAAAAAAAGCATTGGTTGTATACGATACCATGTGGCACAGCACTGAAGCCATGGCTGAGAGCATAGCCGAAGGGATTGCTGAAGAAGGTGTTGAAGTAAAACCTATGCATCTTCGTAAGTGGAATCGAAGCGACATTATGACGGAAGTTATAGATGCAAAGGCAATAATTGTTGGTTCTCCGACTCTGAACAATCAGCTGTTTCCAACGGTTGCAGATATGTTAACCTACATGAAAGGATTAAAGCCGAAAAACAAGATCGGTGCCGCCTTCGGCTCCTATGGCTGGAGTGGTGAATCTGTCAAGCTGATCAATAAAGAGCTTGAAGTGATGAAATTCGATATCATAGATCCAGGAATCAAGATACAGTATGTTCCTGATAAGAAAGGAAAAGATGCCTGTTTTGAACTCGGCAGGAAAATCGGAAAGGCAATCAATGGGATTGATGATTGAAAGGATTGATGATTGACGAAGGTCTCATATATTGGGAGGAGACTTAATGTTGGAGTTTTGGGTTGAATGAAGTGGCAGGAAGGAAACTTAAAGGGATAATATTAGAACTTCTCAACCAAGAAGACTTTGATAAAAGTCTGGAAGCCATATGCGTGTTACCGGAAAGACAGGTGGTAAATTCCCTGTTTTCATTCTTTTACAACAGCAATGAGTTAATTAAATGGCGGGCTATTACCGCAATGGGTGTAGTGGCGGCAAACCTTGCAGAAACCGAGATGGAATATGCAAGGGTCATCATGCGGCGTCTCTTGTGGAATTTAAATGACGAATCCGGAGGGATCGGCTGGGGCTCACCGGAAGCCATGGGAGAAATCATGGCCCGAAGTCATAGACTCGCAGAGGAATACTCAAAACTGCTTGTCTCTTATATCAGGCCCGGCGGAAACTTTCTGGAGCACGAAGCTCTTCAACGAGGTGTATTATGGGGTCTTGGAAGACTTGCCCATGCCAGATCCCAATTTGTAAAGGATGCAGTTCCTTTTATTCTGCCTTTCCTGGAATCAAGAGATGCTTATCATCGCGGATTTGCAGCATGGGCAATCAGTTCCTATCACGAAGAATCCATAAAACCTTTGCTCCTGGAACTTATCAATGACGAGTCAAAAATAGAAATCTTTCTCGACATGGAACTGGTTGAATGCACGGTGGGGCAGCTTGCCGGAAAATCACTTTCCAAACTAAGTTAAAAAAAATCATATCACGAAATCGCAACAATTCGGAAACACGAAATTAAAGAACTCTGCTAATGGATCCATCCTCACTCATACCGTCACCTGACACCATCCCAGTCCACTGGGGTTGGTTTCAATTCTTCCTTATTCTTACATTTGTGCTTCATCTTTTGTTCATGAACACTATGCTGGGCATGGGCATAATCGCTCTGGTCGCCTCCGTAAAAAGCAAACTGCAAGATTTACAAACAGCAAAAGAGATCAGCGGGAAACTGCCATACACCATCGCATTTACGGTAAATACAGGAGTAGCCCCTCTGCTGTTTATCCAGGTGCTGTATGGCAATTTTATTTACACAAGCTCCGTGCTTATGGCTGTTTACTGGCTTTCCATCTTTGTCATACTATTGATCGCATACTACAGCGCCTATATATATAGTTTCAAGTTTGATACATTAGGCTCTGGACGTACCTTTTTTATTGCATTAGCCGTCATCTTTATGCTGGTTGTCGGTTTCTTCTTTTCCAACAACATGACGCTTATGCTCACTCCCGATAGATGGACTCGCTATTTTACAAATCCAGGCGGCACCATTTTAAACTTTTTTGAGCCTACTTTGTTTCCACGGTTTTTCCATTTTGTTGCAGCATCAATAGCTGTTGGTGGTCTATTTTTAGCTCTGGTTTTCAAGTTTAAGAAAAAAAACTCAGATTATAGAAGGGAAAAGATTGCGTCAGGCATGCGTTGGTTTAGCTACTCCACCATAGCCCAAATTTTAATTGGCGTATGGTTTCTCATCTCGCTGCCCAGGGATATTATGGTTATCTTTTTTGGCGGTAACTCCTTTGCAACGATCCTCTTCCTTTCCGGCATTGTCGGAACGACACTCGCCCTAGTGTTTGGATTTCAAGAAAAAGTCTGGCCCTGTGCAATAACAACTCTATTCACCATTATCATCATGGTGCTCATACGGGATCTTGTTCGAAGAGCTTATCTTGAACCATATTTCACTGTATCAACCTTAAAGGTTGTACCCCAATACTCCCCCCTGATACTTTTTGTTGTGACGCTGGTTATCGGGCTGTCACTGGTTGGGTACATGCTGAAGCTGGCCTTGCAGAACAGAAGGGAGGATGAGAAATGAACTATCCGGTTTGGGAACTATACTTTGCCGGTGGTGGCCTTCTAATCGCAACGATTGCAGTTGTTCATGTTTATGTTGCCCATTTTGCCGTGGGTGGTGGGCTTTTCCTGGTGTTAACCGAGTTAAAGGGCTATAGGGAAGATTCTCAAAATATCCTCGATTATACTAAAAAACACAGTAAATTCTTTCTTCTTTTAACCATTGTCTTTGGCGGGATTACCGGCGTGGGGATCTGGCTCACCATATCTCTCCTAAGCCCCGGCGCAACATCCACCCTTATACATACTTTTGTGTTTGGCTTTGCCACTGAATGGGTCTGCTTTATGGTAGAAATCGTTGCCCTTTTTATCTATTTTTACCGATTTGGAAAAATGGATAAAAAGACTCATCTAACAATTGGTTGGCTCTATTTTATTTTTGCCTGGCTCTCTTTGTTTTTTATCAACGGGATTATCGATTTCATGCTTACCCCGGGAAACTGGCTTAAGACCAATAGCTTCTGGGACGGTTTTTTCAATCCAACCATGTGGCCTGCGCTTTTCTTTCGAACGTCACTCTCTCTTGTTCTTGCCGGTGTTTTTGGTTTTATTACGGCTGTTTTTATTAAAGAAACAATGTGTAGAGAAAACATGGTGCGCTATTGCGCCAAATGGCTTCTGTTTCCCTTTATTTTTATGATCTTGTTCGCCTACTGGTATGTAATGGCAGTGCCTGAAGCCCCCAGGGCTATGATCCTGGGCCGTTCACCGGAAATCGTTCCATTTGTCAAAATCTTTGCATGGATCCTTCCGGTAATGTCTATCGGTGCTCTCCTCATGGCAATTCGCATACCAGGATCAGTTAAAAAACCCATGGCATTTGCTTTACTTATTATAGGATTGATTTATATGTTTTCCTTTGAGTATATCCGGGAAGCAGGCCGCAGGCCCTTTTTGATTTATGGACACACCTATTCAAATTCAATTCTTGTAAAGAATGAAGAGAAAATAAACGAGAAGGGTTTGCTCAAGATCGCAAAATGGGTTGAATATCGTGATATAACGGATGAAAATATTCTTGATGCTGGAAAGGAGATATTCAAAATTGAATGCATGTCATGCCATTCCACCGGAGGGCCGTTGAACGATATATTTCCTTTAACAAAAAAATATTCGGTATTTGGCATGGATGCTCAGCTAAACGGAATGGGTAAAATAATTGAATATATGCCAAAGTTTATGGGGACTCGAAAAGAACGCCTGGCACTTGCCCGATATATTGTGGAAGGCTTGCATGGGAAAAAAGAATCGCCTGTCCGTATTGAAGAAAAAGACCTGTACACTGAAATTCCAGCCTTTAATGAAGAAAAGGACGAATACGTGCTACTTGCCTGGAGCAGCATGGGGATGCATTCTTTTACGGACAGCGATCCATACTGGAGCCTTATGCCTCCGGGGAACAATTTATATGCACAGTTGATCCGCCGCGGAGAGACCCCTGAAATTGTCACCGAAGATGTTGTGATATCCTATGCCGTGGAGAAGGGTTTTGAGAAGCCTTCAAAACATGTTAAGTTTTGGGAATATGCCGAACACTTTTTTGGCAAGAGACTGCCGCCGGGTATCGGATTATCCGGCAATGGGCTGAAAGGGGAGATGAAACTTAATGAAAAGCAGATGGCCTTTACGGCGGATATGGTTCCAGTGGTCCCATACTCTGATGATGGATCATTCAACCCTTACCCGTTGTTTACCATTGAAGCTATAGATAAGAACAACGGTAAAATTTTTGCACGAACCAGTGTAGTGGCACCCACCTCAACTGAAATGGGGTGTAGAAACTGCCATGGAGGCAAATGGCGCGTAAATGGCCAAGCAGGTCTTTCCCGTGAAACTTCAAGGGATATATTGGCCGTACACGATAGAATCAGTAAAACAAATCTTTTAGAATTGGCTGAGAAAGGGCAGCCTGTCCTTTGCCAATCATGCCATCCGGATCCGGCCTTTGGTGCTAAGGGCAAACCGGAACTGCTGAACTTATCGGCAGCAATACACGGATTCCATGCAAATTATCTGACAAACAGAGAAGATGACGCTTGTAATACCTGTCATCCCTCTTCTCCAACAGGCAACACCCAATTCTTGAGGGGGATACACATGGAACTCGGTCTGGATTGTACCAGCTGTCACTGGAAGATGGAGGATCATGCCTTAAGTCTTTTGAAGGCGGAAAAGAAGGCAGGGAAAAAGGAAGCAGACCGGCTGATGAAGCATCTTTCCCCCAAATCAGCAAGTACAATGAACCAGATAAACCCAAGAACACCATGGTTCAATGAACCGGATTGCATGAACTGCCATGTAGATTTTCAGGAGCCTGAAACCGATGAATCCGAATTTAACCTTTGGACAAAGGGAGTTGAACAACTATATAGAATGCGAACAGATGATGTTGGTATCATGTGCGAGGCCTGCCACGGGAGTACCCATGCCATTTATCCCACAAAAAATCCATATGGTAAAGACAGGGATAATATAATACCATTACAGTATCAGAGTAATCCCTATCCTGTGGGGGCAAACAAAAATTGTAAGGTGTGTCACACTATAGACATGGAAGAAGAAGTCCACCATCCTAATTCTCTTGCGATGTTTAGGAATACGTTTTAAAATATAAAACCTTACAAGGGCATGACAACCGATTAGCTACTGATGGAGGTTTAAAGCTATGGAATTTAAACTCAATATGGCATCCCTTTCGGAAGAGAAAAAACTTGAACCCCTTGATCAAGAGAAAATTTATGACGTGTTGATAATAGGAGGGGGGCCTGCCGGTTTGACCGCCGCAGTCTATTGTATGAGAAAGGGTATTTCAACGGGAATTATCATAAAGGATATCGGAGGTCAGGTTGCTGTAACTGCAGGAATTGAGAACTATATGGGATACAGGCACGTAAATGGGGTGGATCTTGTTGAGAAGTTTAAAGAACAGGTATCACAGTTTGGTATTGGCTATGAAGAAGGTAGCTTTGTAGCATCAATAATTTGCAATAATACCAATAAGGTATATCTCGAAGACGGAAGAATCTTTTCTGCAAAGGCACTTATTATAGCCACAGGAAAAAGCCCGAGAATGCTCAATGTGCCGGGTGAGGAAAAACTTATCGGGAAAGGTGTAGCTTACTGTGCTATTTGTGATGCACCCTTTTATTCAGAGAAAAAGGTTGTTGTAGTGGGTGGGGGAAATTCCGGAATTGAAGCGGCAATCGACCTTGCTAAAGTTGCAACGCATGTTATAATTGTTCAATTTCTAGAAACTTTAACTGCCGACAAGGTTCTTGTTGATCATCTAAAAGGGTTTGGGAATGTCGATATCATCTATCACAATGAGGTTGTAGAGATTAAGGGAGACACGGGTGTAAATTCGGTTGTCATTAAAAATATACAGTCCAATGAGAAAAAGGAACTTGATGTTGAAGGGATTTTTGTGGAAATCGGCCTTATACCCAATAGCGATATTGCAAAGAATCTTGTTGATCTTAACGAATTGGGTGAAATAATTGTTGATTGTAGCTGTAATACCAGCAAGCCGGGAATATTCGCTGCCGGTGACGTAACATCTGTCCCGTTTAAGCAGATAATAATAGCTGCAGGGGAGGGTGCAAAGGCCGCCCTTTCTTCCATTGATTATCTAATCCGGACAAACCGGAAGGGTTAATCGTTATTAGTTATTAGTTTAAGGTCGGTTATTGAAGATCGATTTTCATTATTCCATTAACGAATAACCACTAACTTATAACGCCCACTTCTCATGCGAATAAGTTTTTTGCCACAAAAAGCACAAATTTTGGAACCAAGAAACTATTAAAGCAAATGAACTGAGGAGGTTAGAAAATGTCTATGTTTGATGAAAAGGTTCAGCAGCAGTTAAAAGATGTCTTTAAGCAAATGAAAAGTAATGTAACGCTTCTGAATTTTACCCAGGAGTTTGAGTGTCCAGCCTGTAAAAATGTCAGAGAGTTTGTCGATGAGACTGTAGCGTTATCCGATAAACTGAAACATGTGGTGTATGATTTTCAAAAAGATGAAAATAAAGCTAAAGAATACAATGTTGACAAAATACCGGCAATTGTTTTGCTTGATAAGGATGACAATGATACGGGAATAAAATATTATGGATTACCAGGAGGTTATGAATTTACATCCTTTGTTGGAAGCCTCCTCGAAGTCTCTGGTCAGAAAGAGGAACTACCGGAAAAGCTTGTGAACAGAATTAAAAATATTGATAAGGACATTCATATACAGGTTTTTGTGTTGCCTACCTGACCGTATTGCCCCGGTGCAGTTAGCGCCGCTCACAGGCTCGCTCTTGAGAATGAAAAAATACGTGCTGACATGGTTGAGGCAGGGACTTTTTCACCATTGGCTAAC
>JAUVVS010000285.1 GCA_030604545.1 Deltaproteobacteria bacterium
AAGCGCTTCTGGTTTTCTTCAACCCTGGAAGCTAAATGCGAAACAATCTCATCATTGATCGGAATAGCCTGATTCAATTGTTGTTCCAGCTGGGCTATTACGGTCCTCTTCTGGTCCGCAGTATGTCCCAGCCACAGTAGAACTCCAATGCAACAAGCCAAAACGATTGTCAGGCCTGCAAATATTGCGCGGTTAATCATAGAGATACTTGACTGTTTTTCCTTTTCTTTATAGGTGAAGAGGAGGTTGGGGGTACGGGATAAATCCGATAAAGCAACACCTATTACCGGCCCCAAAGAAACCCTGTCAGAAACAGAAACATTGGACATTCTCTCACCAACAGACGGGTTTTCAGGTTCAAGAGGATCTAATATATCCCTCTCAATTCCCAGCTCATCACCAATGTAGTCAACAATGGGCCTGTAAACATTTTGCGTAGTGGAAATATATATGGCGCTTAGACTTTCATTTCCGAGCGTCACAGTATAATGTTGAAAGGTTCTCTCTACCTGCCTTACTAATCTGTCTAAGGCGGGATTGATCCTCTTAAATATAGAATTTTCATCGAGGCCAAAGCGTGCTCTGAGTTCCGTAGAAGGTGAGGAGTCCGGACTTAGACTGAACAGCAATTCTCTTGCATCTTCCATCTCCATGACAACGTTTTTAGTAGCATCGGCAGATTCAGAGGTTTCTTCAACTTGCCACTCTTCAAGTGAGACACTTTCTACACTTTCATTGTACCATTCCATGAGTTCCTGGCTCATACTGTTTATCCCGGCCTTGATACCCCGGGTTATAACGAGAACTCCTTTAGCAAAAATATCAATACGTGACCAATCCCTGCCGATGTAAAGGGTGGCCACTGTTTGCTCAAATGACGGTATCCAGTCGGTCCTGAATAAATTTTGAATTGCGAAAGGAGCTATTGTCAGCCCGTCCAGAGGATAGCCGGCGCTCTCAAAAAGATCCCGCATTTCTTGTACTTCTTGCTTTGGAGCGGCACAGGCCATTGCTGCCAGTTTGGTGATTCCGCTCTCGATTACCTCGTCCTGAATCTCAAAATCAAAGATGGTTTCCTTTTCATTAAAGGATATATTCTTTTTCACAGTCCAATAAACAGCATTTTCAATCTGCTTTTTTGCCACCTTTGGTATTCGAACAGCGGAAACTTCAACACGAGCGGAGGACATGTTTGCCCATAGATTAAGCCCGCTTCTGGAGCCACAAAATTTATCAAGCTCTGATCTTAAAAATATTGAAAATCCAGGAGTACCTTTTGAAACGTCAGGTCTAAATGGCACAGTACTGTAATCGAGTAGTTTCCACTGATTGTCGGGAGATTGGACCACCTTAATAAATCTCAGCTGGTGATATCCAATATCTACACCTACTGAAATTGCCTCACTCTTACGGGATGCCTTCAAGAAGGAGAGTTTTCTACTTTTACCGGATGGAGGAGAACCCGGTGATTCTAAAAATTCATCAGAAGTTCCCTTATTGCGAATAACATCAAGCAGTTTCTCAGTTGAAGAAATGTCTTTCTTTTTCCTTAAAGCCAAATTACTCTCTCCCCTTTTTTCGTTTCTCGTCAAACAATGTTTCTACAATTGAGAGATTTCAAATTATTATACGAATTTTAACCGATAATTAAAGCTTCTTCAAGCGTTTTTTAGATAATTCGCCAATTTGCATGTAATTTCTCAATAAACCGCTCACCGATCCGGGATCCAGTAGGGCCCGTTCCCCCCACGCGGGCCAATATCAACGGGCCGATGAGGGCATCGGCCCCTACATTCTGGATTCCCGCTTTCGCGGGAATGACAAAGTGGAATGCGGGAATGACAAAGTGGAATTATGTAAAGGTCTCGGTGAGTTGTGCAAAGCCATCGTATTCTCAAGGCTTTTGGGCGGTGGCAATTGCCTCCTTGACCCTTTTTAGAAGTGATTCTTTCCCAAGTATGGCGAAAAGTTTGTCGAGTTCAGGACCCCAGGTCTTACCAGTTATCGCGATCCTTATAGGCATGAATAACTTTTTCCCCTTAAAACCCGTTTTGTTACTCACTACATCCACAATACAACTGTATAAATTATCTTCCGTACATTCTTCCAGCATCAATGCCTCATGAAGCGATTTCACGACCGCCGGGGCATATCCATCCTTAAGGATTGATGCGGCATCTTCCGAAATTTCATACTTCTCATCAAAAAATACGTCAATATAGTCCCCGATCTCGGAAAGCGCACCAAGGTTATCCTTTATAGCCTCCACCACGGAATGAAGCCACTGTCGATCCATGATATCACAATCATATCCCGCATCATTAATAAAAGGAATCAACAGCTCCGTCAGTTTCTCAGTGTTATATTTCCTTATATATGCTTTGTTCAGCCATCTTAGTTTGTCCTCATCAAAAATTGCGCCGCTCCTGCCGGCCTTTTTCAGGGAAAATTTCTTGATAATCTCGTCAATGGTACAGATTTCCCTTACCCCGACAAAGGAACTTCCAAGAATCGAAAGGTAATTCAAAAAAGCATCCGGTAAAATACCTTTGTCTCTAAAAACCTTAACTGCGACGTCGCCATGCCGTTTGCTCAACTTTGAACGGTCTTTTCCTAAAATAAGTGAATGGTGCGCAAATCGGGGAGACTCAAAACCGAGGGCTTTATAGATAAGCATCTGAATGGGGGTATTGGAAAGATGATCCTCACCTCTGATTACATGAGTTATTTCCATGAGATGATCATCAATGACAAC
>JAUVVS010000013.1 GCA_030604545.1 Deltaproteobacteria bacterium
AATGCCGCAAACAATTAAAAAAGGGCTTACAACCTTTAAAAGCTGCAAACCCTCAATATCGATGGTAGGCGGTACTGGATTTGAACCAGTGACTTCTACCGTGTGAAGGTAGCACTCTCCCATACTGAGTTAACCGCCCAAATAAAAAAATTATATCAAATATTTACTATGTCTTTATCAAATTTCTAGACTTTATTGTCGACTTTTCTTTTTAACTCTTTTCCCACTTTGAAAAAGGGTAATTTTTTGGGAGGCACATTTATTTGAGCACCTGTTTTTGGATTTCGACCCAAATATGTATTATAATGTTTAACTGTAAAACTGCCAAAACCCCTTATTTCAATTCGATTGCCGTTTGAAAGCATCTCTGTTAATGAGCCAAAAAAAGTGTTAACAATTTTTTCAGCATCTTTTCTGCTTAAATCCGCTTTATCCTTTAATGCACCAATTATATCTGATCTGTTCATAAAGACTCCTTGAGACTTTTTAAAGATTGAGACCTTTGCAAAACGCCCCCTTTTGCCCAATTTCTGCGTTAGGCTCAAATCTTAATCCTCAAAATAATCAAAGTTATGGATGCCTGTCCCGATTTCATCGGGGCGGTTAATCCCGCTTTATCGGGAAACATTTTTTGAAGGTCTTTTTTTATTGATATTGGTTTTGTGCCAAAAGGCAGATTACATTTGTAAGCTTTTTGTGAAGTTCCAGTATGTATATTAGGTTGTCGATCTTACGTCAAGCATTTTATTCAAGCTATTTTCAGGGTTTTCTAAACTATCCAAAGATGTTTCTTCTTTCTTTTCTGATAAGGAATTTGTTAGATCTTCTATTTCTTTTGGTGTGGGAAGGTCTTTAATATCCTTTAAATCAAAGGTTTCTAAAAATTGTTTTGTGGTTGCATAGATCAGAGGTCGGCCCGGAATTTTTTTACGCCCTAAGACCCGGACAAGCTTTCGTTCAAGTAACATTCGGATGACACCGCCACAATCAACTCCTCTTATGTGTTCTATATCGCTTCGTATTACAGGTTGTTTATATGCGATGATTGCAAGTGTTTCCAAGGAAGCCTTGCTAATTCGGCGGGGATTCGTTTTTACTAATCGTTTTATCCATTCGGTGTATTCAGGCCGGGTGCGGATTTGATATCCACCGGCAACCTCGTGTAAAAAAAAACCGCCTTTCCTTGATTCATATTCATCTAAAAGCACTTTCAGAGCATTTCGTATCTCCTTTGTATCCGCAAATGTCAGCACGTTTTTAATACGGTCTATAGTAAGTGGATCCTCGGAAACAAAGAGCATACTTTCAATAATATTTTTTAAATCTTCCATTATAAATAAAACAGTCTGATTATGCCGGTCTGGACATGCTGAACAATCCGGAGCAAACTAAGTTTGACCAGTTCCAAAATTGCAAGGAAGGTTACGATAACTTCGCTTTTGTCATCCCTTGATGTAAATAGTTCGCCGAAAGTTATTGATCCATGTTCTTCAAGAATATTTACGATTTCAGAAATTCTATCTTTAACAGATATCCTGTCAGCAGTAAAGTCCATCCGGTGATCGGGTGAGATGTTTTTAAGTATTTCCTGAAATGCGTCAATAAGTTCAAATAGACCAACCTTTATCATTTCATCTTCGTGGTTAATCAAATCGGTTTCTTTACCTGGATTTCTGACAAATGTATCCTCCCCCAAGAAGTTTCTTTCAGCCAATTGCTCGGCAACTGACTTCATCTGAAGATATTCCATAAGAGGTCTAGTGATCTCAAGCCGGGGATCTTCTTCATCTTCTTCACCTTCATGCACCGGGAGCAGCATCTTTGATTTTATCTTGGTCAATATGGATGCCATAACTATAAAATCGCTCATAAAATCTATATTCAACGATTTCATCCATTCAAGATATTTTAGATACTGGTCTGTTATTATTGCAATCGGAATATTGTATATGTCAACTTCGTTTTTTTTGATAAGGTGAACAAGAAGATCCATTGGACCTTCAAAAATATTATCAAGTTTTACCTGGTAGACTCCGTTTGACATAAGCGTAATGAAAATTTAAATTTTTACTGCAGCCCTTACCTCTTCCATGGTCCTCTGAGCAACTTTTCTCGCTTTATTAGATCCTGTTGTTATGATGTCTTCAACAAGTGCGGGCCGGTCCCCGTAATATTTTCTCTTTTCACGAATCGGTTCAAGAGCAGTGATAAGATTTTGGGCCATTATTTTCTTGCATTCAACACATCCTATTGCGGCCGTACGACATTCATTGTTTATGCTGTCTTTAGTTTCGGTGTCGGTATAAAGTTTGTGAAATTCGAAAACATTACATATATCAGGATTGCCCGGATCACTTTTCCTTGCCCTTTGAGGGTCTGTAATCATTTTGGCAACTGTGGAAGCTATTTTATCAGGACTATCTGAGATATAAATAGCGTTATTATAGCTTTTGCTCATTTTGCGTCGGTCTATGCCGAGTATCTTGGGTGTTTCGGTTAAAATGGCCTCAGGCTCAGGAAATACTTTTCCATAGAAATGGTTGAATCTTCTGGCTATTTCCCTTGTAATTTCAACATGGGGAACCTGATCTACTCCTACAGGGACACCATATGCTTTGTACATGATAATGTCTGCCGCCTGGAGAACGGGGTAACCCAAAAAACCAAAGGCGGAAAGGTCTTTATTGCTAATCTGAGCCATTTGGTCTTTATATGTAGGGTTACGTTCAAGCCATGATACAGGTGTTAACATGGAAAGGATTAGAAATAATTCAGCATGTTCCTTAATATGTGACTGTACAAAGAGAGTGCTCTTTTCCGGTGAAAGCCCTCCGCTCAGCAAGTCTATCATCATATTCCTAATATGTTTTGGAATGGATCGTGTATCTTCATAATCACTGGTTAGAGCATGCCAGTCGGCGATGAAGAAAAAACAGTCATATTGATCCTGCATTTTTGCCCAATTTTCGAGGGCGCCAAGAAGATTGCCTATGTGAAGGGGGCCAGTTGGTCTCATGCCGCTTACGATACGTTTTTTATCTGCCATATAAGTTTTTCCTAAATTATTGAAAAAGGAAAACCCTCTTTTCCAAGTGAAAATTTGAATAAAATTTATATTCTCTTTGTGCCTTGGTGTCTTAGTGGCTGAATAGTTAAAAATTATGAAGCATACTTGCGTGCAAAAGCAAGCTCATCGTTGTGTGTTTTAAGCTTGTCGTTTAATTTTTCATCGAGCACGGCTTCAAATATTTCCCGGTAAATAGGACCGGGCTCAAGACCCATATTTAATAAATCTTTTCCCTTTATCGAAGTATTGATAAATCTCAGACGGGTAATATAGTGAGATATGGATTTCTTTACCTTTTTCTTTTTTGTAACTCCCATCATATATAGAATCAGTTCTATCTTATAACTTGAAAGTTTTTTATAAAGCGTGCTGTTTATAACCGGCAAATTCCGTTCCAGCCATAAAAGGCGCTTTTCAGCTTCAAAACGTTCATCGCAGAAAATTTTCATATAACGGGGTGGAAGTTCAAGTCGCTTGCAGATTGCATTTGATGTTTTTTTATTGCAATGTTTCATGAGTGCCATAAAATATACGGCCCACCTCATATAGGATTCTTCTAGAAAAAGCAAATCATACCAGGATAATACTTTTTTAAGAGAATTAAATAGTGTTATTAGTTCCTTATTAAGTATGATCGAAGGATGAATAACATTCAGCAGATTATAATCATGAAGCCTTTTGACAGCAAGTGTCGGATTTTCTTCTTCGAAAATCTGACGCAACTCGACCAACAGCCTTCGGCCGCTAAGCCGTTTGAAGAAATCCATTTTAACGGCATTTTCAATCAGCCCCGAAGTTAATTTTCCGATAGAAAAACCAAAACGCTGTTCAAATCTTATGGCACGAAATACACGTGTGGGATCCTCAACAAAACTTAAATTGTGTAAAACCCTTATCATTTGTCCCTTAATATCTTTTTGTGCGGAAAAAAAATCTATTAGTATACCAAACCTATCAGGGTTTAGCTGAATTGCAAGTGTATTGATAGTAAAATCCCTCCGGAAAAGATCAAGTTTAATTGAGCTCATTTCAACTTCAGGAAGGGCGGCCGGGAACTTGTAATATTCCATTCTGGCTGAAGCCACATCGATTTTGAAACCATCAGGGAAGATTATGACTGCAGTGCCAAATTTCTTATGAGAATGTATACGCGCGCCCGCCAGTTTTGCATATTTTGCCGCAAACTTTATACCGTCTCCCTCTATGACGATGTCTATATCTTCATTAGATCTAAATAGGAACAGATCACGAACAAATCCACCTACTATATAAGCACCGCAGCCTATTTCGGTGGCGACTTGGCCTATAACCCTTAAAATATCAAGTAAATGTTCCGGAAGCCGTTCTTTTAAAAATTTAACGATGTTTCTAGTTCTAGCGTGAACCGGGCCCTTAAAAGGATCGGGATAATTTTCGGAGGTATGTTGAGACCGTCGAACCAATGTGTTTAAAAGGTCGGTTCTAGTTACAACACCCATAATGATACCGTTATCGACGACAGGGAGTACGCGCTGTTTGTTTTCAATTATTTTTTCCTGTATTTCAATAAGGTCGGAATCGGGCCCAACAAAAGCAAGTTCTGTCGTCATATAATCCCTCACCGGAGCTTGATCCAGCTTGTGATAGAGCGCTTTTTCAATAACCTGACGCGTTATAAAGCCGACAAGTTTATCTTTACCCTTTAGAGTGTTCGGCTTTTCAATAACCAACAGTGCATTTATATTATAGCGGGTTAGCAAATCGCCGGCATCTTTACAGGAAACATCGGATTCCACGGTTATTGGGGGAGATGACATAAGATTTTTTGCCTGTCGCCTTGATCTGATTTTGTTGTAAAGGATTTCAACCAACATGTGTTCAGTCTGAGCTAATGTCATTCCCTTAACGGTCGCTGCAGCTGCAAATGTATGTCCTCCACCTCCAAATGAAGCAAGGATCGATCCGGCATCTACTTCAACTATTCTGCTACGAGCCACGATATAGATTTTGTTTTCCATGCGTGCAATGGCAAAAATTGCATCCAGGTTTTCCATCTTAACCATTTTATGGACCAGAAAGGCGAAATCAGTCACAAAATTATCGGTTGTTATACTGGTAACTACAACTTCGATGCCATGAATATTATACCGAGTCGCAGCCTGAATTATATCATTTAAAAGTGCTACCTGTTCCGCACTTATCTCTCTTGCGATCAGATTTGAAACAATATTCAAATCCGCTCCTTTTGAAAGAAGGAAGGCAGCGGCTGTAAAATCTCTTTCGGTGGTAGATGAAAAAGTAAATGAACCTGTATCTTCATAAATACCAAGACACATAATCGTTGCTTCATCAGGAGAAATGTCGATTCCTTTTTCTTTTATGATTTCTGTTAGGATAGTGACAGTTGCACCTGTTAATTGGTTAACCTCAAAATCGCCTTTAATATCGTCGGCCATGGCAGGATGATGGTCATAAATATCTATATCTATATCTTTTCTTTTCAGTAGAGATGAGAGCTTCCCGATTCGGTTTGGCTGTTTAGTATCAACCAAAACCAGTTTTTTTATATTTGAAAATTTGATATCTTTTATATCTGCCATGTTAAAGAGATATGCCATTGAATTAATGAAAAAATTTCTCAAGTTTTTTTCCTGGGAACCTGGAAATACAAGAAGGGAATCAGTATATAGCTTCTGGGCTGCAAGCATGGATGCTAATGCGTCAAAATCAGCATTTATATGGGTTGTTATGATTGTAAGATCCTTTTTATCAATCTTTTGGTTTAATGTCACAATCAATTCCTAAAATAAGGTTGATAGATTCGCAAAAAGTATAATTTGCTCATTCAGTAAACAAATTTTGACGCATAACTTGAGTCTTTAAGAAACCTTTGAAGCTATCTATTTACAATTACTTTCAGAAGGCTAAAATGTTACGATTTTGTGAAATTGTAGCTTATTAATTAACTGGGTTCGGCAAAAGGGGATGTTTTTCAAAGGTCTCCTTAAGTATATGCATAAATGAGTCGGTTTATCAAGCTCAAGTATTTAAACAACTTGGATTGAAAAATTATTATTGACTAATTTGACAAACCAATTATTTTTTTTATAAATGAAAGGATTAAAAAAGCCTTGGATATAACAGCTATTTGATTTTTGTGAATAAAGTTTCCAAAACCATTGTCGTTTATATCAAATTATGATATAGATTGTTCCAATTGATACATATGGTTAAAATTCTATCTTTAATTGAAAAGGAGTGATAGTTATGCCGATTTATTTGTGGCAGGGTAAGA
This sequence comes from Deltaproteobacteria bacterium, assembly GCA_030604545.1. GTDB lineage: Bacteria > Desulfobacterota > Desulfobacteria > Desulfobacterales > JAUVVS01 > JAUVVS01. The sequence goes on from JAUVVS010000013.1 coordinate 6,342, forward strand.
ACAGAAAGAATGAGACCAAAAAGGGGGAGATGGAAGCTGCTGACGAAGATACTGTACGAGCTCATTTAAGCAGGCTTAAGATTATACCTACCAAAATCAAACCGAAACCAAAAGACATCTTTGAAAACATTGCTTTTCTTCAGCCAAAAGTTCAAACTTCCGATATAATGCTTTTTGCAAGACAATTTTCCACAATGATCGACGCAGGCCTTCCCATAATTCAATGTCTCGAGATATTACTTAATCAGCAAGAGAATGTATCATTTAAGAAGATGTTGAAAGATATTAAGGAATCAGTGGAGGGTGGTGCTACCCTTGCCGATGCTTTGAAAAAATATCCCCAGCAATTTGATAATCTTTTTGTTAATATGGTTGCAGCTGGTGAAGCAGGCGGTATCCTTGATACAATTTTAAGAAGACTCTCTGCTTATATGGAGAAAGCTGCAAAATTAAAGAGTCAGATAAAAGGTGCAATGGTATATCCGATAGTAACTATGATTATAGCCTTAGTCGTTGTTGCGGTTATCCTGATTTTTGTTATACCCGTATTTGAAGAAATGTTTGCCACCATGGGGGGGTCACTTCCAACCCCTACCCAGATCGTAGTAAATATGAGTGAGTTTGCTCAAAGTAATATGCTTTATGCCATTGGTGCTATTATTCTTTCTGTAATTGCTTTTAAAAAGTTATATGGCACGGAAAAAGGAAGGGCTTTTTTTGACAGTTTATCTCTTAAATTACCGATATTCGGGGTGCTGCTACGCAAAGTCGCCGTGGCAAAATTTACGCGAACAATGGGTACGATGCTTTCCAGTGGAGTTGCTATTTTAGAAGCGCTGGATATTGTTGCAAAGACAGCTGGTAATAAAACAATTGAAGATGCAATATACAAAGTGCGGAGTGGCATTTCAGAAGGCCGCACAATGGCTGATCCCCTTTCTGAAAGCGGTGTCTTTCCTCCGATGGTGTGCCAAATGATTGCAGTAGGCGAGTCCACCGGCGCTCTTGATTCAATGTTGGAAAAGATAGCCGACTTTTACGACGAAGAAGTTGATCAGGCAGTAGAAAACCTAACTGCACTGATAGAACCGTTTATGTTGGTTTTTCTGGGGACAGTTATCGGAGGCCTGGTGGTATCCATGTATCTTCCTGTATTTAAGATGGCAGGAGGCCTATAAAAAATCTTTTTTCGTAATATTTTAGCTTTTTGAAAATAAGGCCGCTTGAAAGATAATTAAATTTTAACCGTGTAAAACTCGCGCATAAGTGAGTGTAAAGAAAGAAGTGTGAGGTCAGACAATTACACGGCTGAAAATTTAATCACCTTTCAAGCTTATTTGTATAAACTGGTTTCAACGAGCTAAAGTGTTACAAAAAAAGAAATTAATCACGAAAGCACGAAATTACAAAAACACGAAAAATATAATTTTATTTCGTGATTTCAATCTTTCGTGATTTCTTGGTCATTTGTGTATTACCGTTACAATAGGGGGAGCGAATGATTCGGTCAAATCCTGAGGAAATGATCAGAAAAACCATGGCGAAGTTTGTGGACAATGAAGTCATCCCCGTAGCAAGGGAGCTGGATGAAAAAGGCGAATTTCCGGAAGCCTTGTTCAAAAAACTTGCTGATATGGGAATCCTGGGAATCAGATACCCGAAAAAGGTAGGCGGTTCCGGTGGAAATACAACTCTTTACTGTATTGCCATGCAGGAATTGGCCAGGGGCCTTATGAGTTTGGCTGCTACTGTGGCCATGCAGTGTCTCATGGCCACAAACGGGCTCTATCTCTATGGTACAAAAGAGATGCATGAAAAATTTCTTCGCCCGGCTCTAAAAGGAAAAAAAATTGGCGCATTTCAGCTTACAGAGCCGGATGCAGGGTCTGATCTTGGTGCTGTGAAGACAAGGGCTACCAGGACCAGAGATGGATATGTCATTAACGGTATGAAAACCTGGTCAACAAGCGGTACAAAGGGGGATTTTCATACAGTTCTCTGTCAGACAGATCCGGATAAAGGATTAAAGGGGCTCGGATTTTTCCTGATTCCAAGTGACACACCTGGTTTTTCCCATAGTAAAAGATTCGATACTTTAGGAACAAGGACTTCATCACTGTCGGAGATCTATTTCAATAATTGTCATATTCCTTCTGAATACAGATTGGGAGAAGAGGGGAGGGGGCTTAATGTTCTATTGACCATCCTGGCAGAAATTAGGGTTATGACTGCTTCCCTGGCTTTGGGCCTGCACCGGGCCGCCATGGATGATTCAATCAAATATTGCAAAGAGCGAATAGCATTCGGCAAACCTATTGCACGATACCAGCTCATACAGGCAAAAATTGCAAACATGGCGGTAAATTTGGAGGCCGGTAGTCTCATGGTCGACAAGGTTGTCCGCCTGATTGATAAAAAGATTCCATGTTTGAATGAGGCCACTATGGCCAAATACTTCACGGTTGAATCTGCATGCAAAACATCAGATGAAGCCATGAGGATTTTTGGGGGCTATGGCTATTCAATGGAATATCCTGTCCAGAGATATTACAGAGATAATCGTTTCCTATTATACGGCGGAGGTACACATGAGGTTCTGCAAACAACCATTGCCAGGGAAATATTAAAAAAATAGTAACCGTTCAGCCACTAAGGCACAAAGGCACAAAGAAGAACTATCAATTTTAACGTGTTTTTTATTAAAACGGTATTAAAAGAATTATACTATAATCTTTGTGTCTTCGTGCGTTGTGGCTGAACTATTACGAAAAAAGGAAATGCGGATGGAAATCAAGGCTGAATTCAAAAATGTGGGTATAGAGCCTTTTAAGGGATTACCTGTAAGAAAGTCAACGGGGCAGTATGTTTTTGAGAATCTCAAAAAGGCCATTATCCTCGGAAGAATTTCCCCTGGTCAACGCCTTATAGAAAGTCGAATTGCAGATGCCCTTGATATAAGCAGAACACCAGTAAGAGAAGCGATTCATAAACTTGAACGTGAAGGATATCTAAAGAAACTGCCACGGGGTGGTTTTGCAGTTTTGGGTATGTCTCGGGAGGATATCGAAGAGACATTCGGCATCCGGAGTGTTCTTGAGAGTTATGCAGCAAGACTTGCGGCCATTAAGCATAAGGAAGAAGAACTGGAGCCTTTAGAAGCTAAAGCCGAAAAATACCTAGCGTGCCTGAACCGGGGAGAGATGGATGCACTGCTAAAAATCAACACTGAATTTCACGATTTACTCTATGTTATGAGTAGAAGCCCGAAATTGGAGAAAATGATCAGTGACCTCAAAGATCAGATTTATCGATTCAGACAGATAATACTGAAAAATAAAAAAATGGCAAAAAAGAGCCACGAAGATCACAAGTTGATGTTAGAGTCCATCAGAAAGCGGGATGCGGATGGTGTGGAAAAGTTGGTCAGAGAGCATATTTTGAGAGGTCAGAGCGCCGTGTTGAAAGAATTTGATAAGCAGGGAATGTAGTTACATGGGACTCAACTTCAAATATAGATGATAAGGGTTAAGAAGCTTTGCTTAAAAGTACTTTTAATTTCCCTTAGAGGCTCGCCAAAGTCTGTTACTTTTTACATAGTTTTTAGTAAATATCCACATTCACCAAGGAGGGTATTCATTATGGTTGAAAGAAAAATACGGATTCTTGTAGCCAAACCGGATTTGGACGGTCATGATCGTGGTGCTAAAGTCGTGGCCCTGGCGTTGCGGGATGCAGGAATGGAAGTTACGTATTCCGGACTGCATCAGAGCATAGACCAGATCGTAAGTACGGCAATTCAAGAGTCTTCGGATATTATTGGCCTCAGTATTATGACAGGTGCACATCTTCCCATTTGCCAAAAACTTATCAAAAGGATGCAGGCGGAAAAGATGGAAGATGTTCGTATAATCGTAGGGGGAGTCGTACCCAAGAATGATATCCCAAAGTTAAAAGAGATGGGTGTTCAGGGCGTCTTTCCCGGTGGTACCTCATTCGATAAAATTGTTCAGTCAATTAGATCTCTATTTTAATTGGAGGTGTTTTTGGAGGTGTTTAATGGGAATTGCAAGGTATATTAAGGACGAAAAAGATTCCATTAAGGAAGTAATTTATCAATCAGGCATTCATGTTGAGCCGGTGTATGGCCCAAAGAACCTCGAAGAAGTTGGGTTTGACTATAAAAATGACCTTGGGGATCCAGGGGAATACCCTTTCACACGTAATATACACCCTTTGGGATACCGCAGCAGGGCTTGGACTATTTGGTAATATACGGGATTTGGAACACCGGCCGAGACAAATCAGCGATTTAAATACATGATTGCACATGGCCAGACGGGGTTGAACGTGGCCTTTGATTTACCCACTCAAATGGGTCTCGATTCTGATGATCCAAAGTCGGCGGGTGAAGTGGGACGTGTCGGAATGGCCGTGGATTCCCTTCGCGACTTTGAGATTGCTTTTCAAGACATCCCCTTTGACAAGATCGGTTCGGGATTGACCATCAACGCCAATGCTTCAGTGATGTTGGCTATGTACCAGACAGTGGCGGAGAAATTCGGATATACCAAAGAGACCATCAGTGCAACCCCGCAAAACGATATTCTTAAAGAGATGATTGGTCGAGGGGCATGGATCTTCCCGGTGGAACACGGCGTTCGCCTTGTGGGTGACACCATTGAATATGCCGTGAAAGAACTTCCGCGATGCAACCCGGTTAGTATTTGTGGCTACCATATTCGTGAATCAGGCGCCACCCCGGTTCAGGAAATTGCATGTGCATTTGAAATTGCCAAGGCCTATATCGAGAATGTAATGGATAGAGGTTTAAAACCTGAAGATTTCGTGGGACGATTTTCATTTAACTTGAATGTTTTTGGAAACTTCTGGGAACAGATTGCCAAATTTAGAGCGGCTCGAAAGCTCTGGGCAAAGATTTTGAGAGAGGAATACGGGGTTCAGGAAAAGAAAAAGCTTTTCTTAAGAGGACTATTCGGAGGTGGCGGAAGTGGCCTGACAAAGGAGCAGCCGGAAAACAACATTATACGAAGTGCTTATTATGCCCTGGCGGCAGCTCTTGGCGGGGCGCAAACAACCGCGCTGTGCTCTTTTGACGAGGCCTATACTATTCCCACTCCCAGGGCGGCTCTTTTATCACTTCGAACTCTAGAAATCCTCATGGAGGAGGTTGGGTTGCGTGATACGGTTGACCCCCTTGCCGGGTCCTATTTTATTGAAACACTGACCAAGCAGATGGAGGAAAAAATTTTAGAAGAGATGAAGCGGGTACAAGAAATGGGCGGTATGATTAATGCCGTGGCGAAAGGATATATACAGCGAGAAGTGGCCAAACAGGCTTATGAATTTGAAAAAAGGCTCCAGAATAAGGAAGTCATTAAGGTTGGAGTCAATAAATATACAGAGGGAGATCATCCGGAAGTGGAACTACATGAATACAACGAGGCGTGGGCTGACGAGCAGATTGCCGATCTCAAGGAGCTTAAACGCACACGCGATGGCAATGCGGTGTCTCAAATGCTGAAAAAGCTGGAGCAGGCAACGCGAGACGGGAAAAACGTTATGCCTGCACTTGTGGAATGTTGTAAGGTTTATGCAACAGTGGGAGAGATGACCGGCGTTTTTCAAGACATCTTTGGCGTGTGGGATGAACCGAGTATCTTTTGATTAGTAAAAGCGGAATTTGTAGGAAGGAAAAATGAATCTCGAAACAAACTTGTTGCGTTTGGGATGTGACATTGGCGGCACATTTACCGATTTCGTGCTTGTCAACAGCACTACCGGGGAGTTCCAAACAAATAAATGTCTCACCACACCGAAAGATCCATCAGATGCCGTGGAACATGGTATTCGACAGTTACTCGATCGCACACATCATCTTATGACAAAAATCGATGAGATTATACACGGCACCACCCTTGTTATTAATGCCATTATCGAGAGAAAGGGGGCACGAACAGGACTGATTACCACAAAAGGCTTTGCTGATGTTCTTGAACTGGGAAGAGAGATCAGATACGACGCATATGTTATATTTTCTGAATATCCGGAGCCGCTTGTTCCAAGATTCCTTCGTATGGAAGTTAATGAAAGGATTACCAGCGATGGTAGAGTGATCAAAGAGATGCATTCCGGAGAGGTGAAAAAGGTTCTATATAAGTTGTTGGATTTGGGGATTGAGTCTTTAGCTATATGCCTTATCAATTCATACGAAAACCCGGTCCACGAGATAAAGATTAAGGATATAGTTCAGAAAAGGGCCCCTGAGCTTTCTTTATCTACTTCATTTGAAGTATTGCCTCAGATTAGAGAGTATGAAAGGACGTCCACTACGGTTACAAATGCCTATGTTAAACCGATCACTGCAATGTATTTGTATAAGCTTTCCTCTCGCTTGGAGTCTCTGGGATTTAGAGGAAAGCTGTTTATTATGCTCTCTTCCGGAGGCATAACATCGGTGGAAACCGCTCGTGAATTTCCGGTGCGAATTATCGAGTCCGGCCCTACAGCTGCGGTAATAGCATCCCAGTACTTTGGAAGGATGTTTCAGATTAAAGATATTTTCTGTTTTGATATGGGAGGGACGACTGCCAAATCCTGCCTTATTCAGAAGGGCCAAGCAGGTCTGGTCTCTACTTTTGAAGTGGGCCGAGTACAAAGGTTTAAAAAAGGGAGTGGTCTTCCGATACAGGTACCAGTGGTGGATTTGATGGAGATTGGCGCAGGAGGAGGGAGTATAGCGAGGATTAATAAAATGGGGCTTCTTCAGGTAGGCCCGGAAAGCTCTGGTGCTGATCCCGGACCGGCCTGTTATGGCCAGGGAGGAGATGAGCCGACAGTAACCGATGCCGATCTTGTTTTGGGTTATTTAGATCCGAATTACTTTTTAGGCGGTACTATGATACTTGACAAGGAGGCGTCTAAGAAAGCCATCGAGGAAAAGGTTGCTCAACCGCTAAATACTAAATTAATGGAAGCAGCCTTTGGTATCCACGACCTAATTAATGAAACTATGGCTTCTGCTGCAAAGACGCACATTGCGGAAAAGGGTGGGAACCCAAATATTATTACCATTTCTGCTTTTGGCGGTGCCGGACCTGTTCATGCATACGGATTGGCCAGGAAAATCGGTGCCCCGCGCATACTCGTTCCTCCGCTGGCAGGGGTTGGTTCTGCTCTGGGTTTTTTCACCGCACCAATTGCCTTTGATTTGTCCAGGAGCCACATAGTGAATTTGGATGAAGCGGATTTTGAGGAAATTGAACGTCTATTTAGCGAACTTGAACATGAAGGGGCAGCAATACTTAAAGAGGCAAAAAAAGGAAAGACATTACAATTTGAACGTTCTATTATGATGCGATTTGTGGGGCAAGGTGCAGAGACAGATCTCCCCATTGAAAGAAAGCCTTTTAATAAATGGAAAAAAGAGGAGATAAGGAACCTTTTTGATGATATATACAAGGGGCTGTATGGGAGAACTTATTTAGAGACACCGGTTGAATTTGTTACTTTTAAAGTAAGAGCCGGCCTGCCGAAACGCCCATTTCACATTCCCCTCCTGGAACAGAAAAAGGGGCGATTAAAAGATTGCATTAAAGGAGAACGCCCAGCCTTCTCACTGATTAAAAAGGAATTTGTTCCCTTTAAGGTATATGATAGATACCGACTATTTTCGGGCGCTATTCTGGATGGTCCTGCCATTGTTGAAGAGAGAGAGTCAACAATCGTCATCGGAGAAGATGCCCAAGGCTCGGTGGATGAATATGGATTCGTATGGATCAATTTGATTGATGATTGATGATTGGCGATTTTCGATTCAATATTGATTGTCTCGTAATTAGTGTCCTGTTATGAAAGTTATTTCCTTAAAACAGGCAATTTAAGTTTCCTTTAAATTGATATGGAATTTTTTCGTAATCATAATCTTACTCATAATCGTAATCTAATAGGTTATCATCA
>JAUVVS010000183.1 GCA_030604545.1 Deltaproteobacteria bacterium
ATGGTAAAGATGGGTGCCCTCGTTGAGCAATCAATGGCTGCATTTTCCGCAGCCCAGATGGTTCCTCTTACCCATTACTATGTAGAAAAAGAGTATGCATCCATTGATGAAGGGATGAAAGCACCTGAAACTGAAGGTATACGAATTGTTGCCAAACAAGTACAGGTATTAGGCGCAGAAAACATGGTTATAGACACGGACTTTGGACGTTATTCATTGTCTACACCTGTGGAAGGACTACGTCAGTTTATATCATTGTTGTTAGATATGGGGATTTCAGAAGAAGAGGTTAGAACTATGGTAAAAACCAACCCTGAGAGGGTTTTGGGTCTTGAACCACTTTCTTCTGAATCTTTTCCAATAAAAGAGGAGGAGTAGAGATAAATAAAAATAGATAAAGATAGGCTTTCAACTTGTAGTATTTCTTTTATTAAGCATGAACCAGAAAAAGATTTTGAAATAATAGCTGAAAGGCTGCTCTGGAAATAATGAAAAATCACATTACCCATTGTCATTTCAAAGACTGTAAACCCGTAGAAGGTGGACGTGATGGAATGAATGGTGGTTATGAAATGCAGAATTTTGGAGAGGGTATAATTGATTTTGTTTGGATTATGAAAAAACTGGATGAGATCGGTTATGACGGGGACATCGCTCTTGAGTATGAAATGCATGATGTTCCTGCTGAAAAAGTAATAAAAAAATTTTATACAGATTTTCTTTCTTTATTTCAGTGATTTTCGCGTAAAAGCTAATTGCTTTTATATGCAGATATTACATCTATAATGGGTTTTGTAAGAAATTACTTATTATTACGAGATTTTTATGTAGTTTTTAATTTTTTGGGAGGGAAATATGACGGAAATAGAAAAAGACAGGGATGCAAGATATAAAACATGGAGACACCCTATGCCGGAGTTTCCAGAAGATTTTTATAATAATCTTTATAGTAAAAAAGCCTCATTTAAAAAAGTAAATGAATCTATAATTGATCTGGAAACAAGAGGGAAAGCCTTTCTTGTAAAAAAAGGGCAGACAGTAAGAATTGTGCAGTTAGAGCAGGCACAAATCGTAGATTTTTGTATTTGGAATGCTAAGGATCCTCGTGAAAGATTCTGGAATGATTACACACTCTGCCGTGAAACCTTTTTTATTAGTAAATTCAGTCGTCTTTGGAGTAATATGCCTTGTTTTAGACCGCTTATGACTGTTTTAGAAGATACAGTGGAAACGGTTTTAACTTATCCCAGCTCAAACCATCACTACTGCTTTGGATCTCATTGCAATCCTTCCTTTTGGTATTATGCTTTAGGCCGAAATCCGAATCACCCTTTTGTAACAAAATGGAACTGTTGGTGTAATTTATGCAGAGCAATAAAACCTTTCGGACTGATATACAGAGACTTACATGATAATATCAATCTTTTCTCGAAAACTCATTTTAATCCTGATGGCTCACATCCTGTTGAACCTAGTGACGCTAAAAAAGGCGACTATGTGGAGTTTTATGCAGAGATAGATGTTCTTGTAGCTGCTTCCATCTGTCCTAGCGGTACAGGGACTTACCATTGGAGTGAAGCAGAGAAAGATACAGTGTCTCCTGTTGGTGTAGAAATTTATGATACTGGCGTGGAGCCTTTAGTTCATGAAATGCCTTTGAATCGTGAAGGATTTTTATGTCTGGATTATGATACCTTAAAAAGGAAATAGTAATAAGAGTTTCTTAGAATATACTTTCAAAGGAGAAAAGAAAAAATGGGAAAATGGGAAAAAAAATTACCTGGAGATTTTGGGGTCGAAATGATAAAACGATTTGGCTCTATTTTGTGTATCGATTCGCATACTGGGGGAGAAGCCACAAGGACTGTAATTAGCGGTTTGCCTGAAATCAAAGGGAACACAATATCAGAAAAATCGGATTATTTTAAAAACAACCTTGATGAATATCGTTCTTTGTTAACAATGGAGCCTCGAGCTCATAAACAGATGCACGCTATGGTAGTCTGTCCACCATGTACACCTGAAGGCGATTTTGGGTTGGTTATTGTCTGTGCTCTTGGATATCTGGGTATGTGCGGTCATGGTTTGATTGGTGCGGTTGCCAGTGTTTTAGAAGCAGGAATAATTAAGCCTGTTGAACCGATCACGAAATTAAAAGTCGAAACTCCCGCTGGAATTATGTCGATAGAAGCGGAGTATAAAAATGGAAAAGTAGGAGGGGTTACTTTTAGAAACAACCCTTCATTTGTTTTTGCTGAAGATGTAAAAATCGATACTCCATCATTTGGAAATATGCAGGTGAACGTTGCCTATGGTGGTAATTGGTATGTCGTAGTAAACGCTGAAAAACATGATTTGGAATTAAATAAAGACAAATTGTCAATTATCGGAGAAGCTAATAATGAGGTTCTATTCGCAGTTAACAAAATCGTAAAACCCGTTCATCCTGAATTAGGAAAACTGGATAAGCTTATTGATCAAGTTGCTTTCTATGGACCTCCCAAAAGAAACGATGCCGATACGATGAACCTCATTACTTCTGAAGCGCTGGGATATGATCGTTCTCCCTGTGGTACCGGAAGCAGTGCCAAAATGGCGGTTTTACATAAGAAGGGCATTCTTAAAACAGGAGAATATTATACACATGAGAGCTGTATAACCGGATCTATTTTTAAGAGCAGGATAATAGAGGAAGTCCAGTTAGGTTCTATAAACGGAATTATTCCCGAGATAACCGGTTTTGCCTATTTATCATCGATTAATAATATTGTAATGGACGAGAGGGATAAATTGCGATTTGGGTTTAGGATAAATTAGCCTGTGGATAAAGAGAATAATAAACTATTAGAAATAAACAAATTTGTAACAAGATATGATACAGTATAAGGTTTGGTGAAAGCTGTTATCTGTATAAGCAAGTCGTTCTGGGCGAAGACTCCCGATATATGAAGTGGTTGACCCCGATATACTAGAGATCTGGTTCAAGTTAGGATTAATGGAGAAAACAGATATGAAACAATCGAGATTGTCGTCTCTTTTTAAACCGACCTTCCTGGCGGTAGTAGGAGCTTCCGAAAAACCGGGACCGGGATTGCAGGTAATTGAGAACTTGCAGGCACTAAGGTTTGAAGGAGAGATAATTCCCGTAAACCCGAAGCATGAGAAGGTTTTGGGGCTAAAATGCTTCCCCTCACTTACTGCGGTTAAGGAAGCCGGCTTGCCCGTTGACATGGTGGCCATCTTGTTGGGAAGAAACAATGTGCTGCCTGTCGTAAAAGAAGCGGCTTCCATAGGTGCGAAAGCCGCCTGGGCCTTTGCTGCCGGTTTTGGTGAGACAGGATCGGAAGGGAAAAAGTTGGAGAACAAATTGCACAACTTGTGTATGGATAACAATATGCTTTTTCTGGGACCTAATTGTGTTGGATATCTCAATCCCAATGATAAGACCGGAGCTTACAGTGCTCCTGTTCCCAAAGAAATAAAGAGTAGTAATATTGGAATAGTTACTCAGAGCGGATATCTGGGACTTGCAGTTGCCAACAACAGCAGGGGTCTCGGATTTGGCCTGATTTGCACCACCGGGAACGAAGTGGTGATAGATGCGATTGACTGTATGGACTACATGTTAAATGATGAAAGAATTGAGGTAATATTGGCCTTTATCGAACAGTTTCGTAGGCCCAACAAACTGATTGAGGTAGCCTGGAAAGCGAAAGAAAAAGGAAAACCCATTGTGCTGATCAAGGTTGGAAAATCTGCTATAGCGCAGAGAGCCACTATAACCCACACCGGTGCTCTGGTCGGTTCGGATGATGTTCAGGATGCCTTGTTTGAGAAATTGGGGATCATTCGGGTATACGACTTCGATGAAATGTTTGAAGCCGCAGAGCTGTTATCCAAATTAAAATCTAAAATGCCCAAAGGAAAAAAGGTTTTTGCCCTGACCCTTTCAGGCGGGGTTATCAGCCTTGTAGGAGATTTGAGCGACTCATTAAATATCAACTTTCCTCCATGGAGTAAAGAGGGTAAGGCCAAGCTTCGGGAAATTCTACCGGATTTTAGCACCATAACGAATCCTCTTGATGCCTGGGGTAGCGGTCGAATAGAAAAAACCTACCTTTCCTGTCTTCAAGCCGCAGCGGATCAACAACAAGCCGATATGATTTTAGTCGTCCAGGATGTCCCTGGCGGAATGTCCTCTCGGCAAGTGGACCAGTATAAGGTGGTAGCCAACACGGCAGTAGAAGTTGCGAAAAAAACGGAAAAACCTGTGATCATGTTGAATAACCAATCCAGTGGTTTTAATGAAGAAATACGTGATATCATGAAGACAGGTAATGTTCCTCTTTTACAAGGTACCCGTGAAGGACTTCTTGCGCTGAATCACCTTGCAAACTACGCTGAGTTCCTGCGGAAACCGGCATCCCTATTCTCGGTGAAACGTAATAATTTTGACCACAAAATATTACCGAAGGGCAATGCGGTTTTAACTGAATTTGAAAGCAAAAGGCTTCTTGCCAAATACGGTATTCCTGTTACAAAGGAATACTTGTGCCGTTCCCGGAATGAAGTATTGAAGAAAGCCGAAGAATTTGGTTACCCATTAGTCATGAAAATCATATCGAAAGAGATCCAGCATAAAACAGAAGCAGATGTAGTCAAGCTAAATATAAAAAACACAGCGGAAGCCGGGCAGTCCTATGACGAATTGCTTCGCAATGCCGCTGCGTACAATTCGAACGCGAAAGTGCAGGGTGTCCTATGTTACAGGATGATCGAGGAACCGGTTGCCGAAGCTATCGTGGGTGTGTTATCTGATCCATACTTTGGACCCGCGGTAATTTTCGGTTTAGGAGGAATTCTGGTGGAGATTTTCAAAGACCGTACGCTGTTGATTCCTCCTTTCGAAAGAGAAGAGGTACGCAGAGCGATTGATTCGACCAAAGGGAGTAAACTTCTGTATAGTTTTCGGGGGAAGCCTGAAGGTGATATCGAGGCTCTGATTGATGTTATTTTAAAAGTAGGAGAAATTACCGCGGACTTGGCTGGACGAATTGATACATTGGATATAAATCCTTTGTTGATTCTTCCGAAAGGAAAAGGTGTTATTGCAGTGGATGCATTAGTTTCTATAAAACAAGATTTGTAAATAGATGGGGGGGTAATTGTGTGAAAGAAATTTTATCAGGAAACGAGGCATTTGCACGAGGTG
>JAUVVS010000175.1 GCA_030604545.1 Deltaproteobacteria bacterium
TAACCACAGGAATACATTGAGTATTTTGAGGATAGCGCTAAAGCTTCACTTCGTGCAAAATGTTGAGCCTGACACAGAAATTGGGCAAAAGGGGGCGTTATGCAAAGGTCTCATCCTTTCATGCCAAACACACACACGCCTGCCGAACCTTGACCCGAAAATAAAACATTGTTTATCGAGAGTCAACTTTTATTTGTTACCAATGAAACCGCCCTTTCCGTAACAAAATTAACCGGAACTATAACCCCAAAAGATGGCTTTCAAAACTTCCGGAACGTAGATAGATCCAAAAATAAAGGATAAAAAAAATGACATATTCAAAGTTTTTAAGGAGCGCGTAAGTTTCGGATGGCCTAACCCGCACTGGAATTGATAGGGTGCTCATGAAACCAATCGTCAGAGATGAACTTGCGAAGGCTGTGAGGGGTATTTTAGATAAAAGGTCGAGGATCGGAAATTGGCGAGAACGCCGTATTGGGCCGAAAGATGCCATTCCCGGACGGACGCTACTTAAGGTGAAAAATATTTCCGCATCTATTCTGGGTTGCAACAGCAAGGCGGGTATTGAAATTATTTATGGCCTGGCTAACTACGTTTAAGGCTTTTTGGGGTGTATTATTTATCTCACTCAGGTGGGCCAAAATTACGTGCAAAAGACGATCGTGCTTAACTTCATTTAAAATGTGTTTCGTATCTTCATTGGACAGGTGACCGGTTCTGCTCTTGATCCGTTGTTTTATAGGCCACGGATAAGGTCCATTTTCAAGCATGGTCTGATCATGATTAGCTTCTATAATCAATAATGAACAGCCTTTAAGATGTTCTTTTACCATGGAAGTTCCTATACCAAGATCGGTTGCAATTCCGATCTTACTTCCCTTTTGGCTTATAGTAAAGCCTGATGGATCTTCTGCATCATGGGATACGGAAAATGGATGTATTGTTAAATTATTTATCGCAAAAGTTGAACCGCATTCAAAGCTTTTAATATCATGAATATTTCCTATTTGAGATGATGCTTTTATTGTTTTACTGTTACAATAAACAGGCAGCCTAAAACGGCGGGCAAGAACTCCCACGCCCTGGACATGGTCAGTGTGCTCATGTGATATAAGGATGGCGTCAAGATTTTCAGGATAAATACCTTTCGATTTCATTCTGCGCTCAATTTCTATACCGGAAAGACCCGCATCAACAAGTATTGAAGTGGAGCCATCGGAAATAAATATAGCGTTACCTTTACTTCCGCTGGCCAGTATACATATTGCAAGATTATAATCGCAATCCGGTTCAGGACCACTTTGCTTGGGGGGAGGTTCTTTCATTTTACAACCCTGTATGCCCGAAGCCGCCTGCATTTCGTTTGGTTTCGTCAAGTTCTTCCACAAGTTTTATTTCAGCCTGATACACCCTCTTAATAATCATTTGAGCGATACGATCGCCCCGATGAAATGTATAGCTTTTTTCTCCAAGATTTATGACGGCAATTTTTACTTCTCCACGGTAATCAGAGTCTATAGTGCCGGGAGAGTTAATAATTCCTATACCATGCTTTACGGCCAATCCGCTCCTTGGGCGAATCTGAGCTTCAAATCCTTTGGGAACGGCAACAGCAAATGCGGTAGGTATCAGAGTAATTTTTCCAGGTTCCAGCTCCAGTTCATTTTCTAAAGCCGCACATATATCCATACCGGCGGATTGGGGTGTCATATAACGGGGAAGAGGTATATCTGCGTTCTTGTCCGGGTCTATGTAAAGAAATTTAATGGTGAGGGGGTGATCCATAAATTTAAAGAGCTAAGATATTTTTAAATGATTTCTCGTCGTCAACAGGTCCCAGCATTGTCAAGGCAAGCTGATCTTTCTGAAAAAGGCTTTTTGCCAAATCAAGTATTTCGTCCTCTGTAACCGATTCGATTTTATCTATAATTTCCTGTAGAGGAATATAATGTTTTAGATGTATCTCATTTTGTGCAAGGCGGATCATCTGGCTATCAACACTTTCAGATGCAAGCAGAAGATTGCCTTTTGTATATTCCTTGGCATCATGAAGCTCAGTTGAATCAATCCGAGTCTCTTTTAACTTGCGCATCTCATTTAAGATCAGCTCTGTTGACATAATGGCTTTTTTGGGGTCAACTCCAACATAAACTCCGAACATGCCTGTATCAGCAAAAGAAGATATAAAGGAAAAAACAGAGTAGGCAAGTCCTCTGCGCTCTCGTATTTCCTGGAAAAGCCTTGAGCTCATGTTGCCTCCAAGAATAGTGTTAAAAAGCGAGAAGACATAACGCCGTGAATCTATTATTGATAATCCCTTTGTTCCTATACAGATATGAGCTTGTTCAAGCTCCTTTGCATGTAAGTTAATTGTGGATCGCCCTGAGGGGGTTATGCGATCCGGAAAGCCGTCGCCGGGCCGGATTGATTCAAAAGCCGATCCAACAATATCGATAAATCTTTTATGCTCTAAGTTGCCTGCTGCCGATATAACAATACGGTTTGGTTGATAAAAGAGATGAAAAAAATTTTTTATATCTTTGCTGCTAAAACCTATAATATTTTCACGAGTACCAAGAATCGATCGGCCTAGAGGATTATCACCCCAATAGGCCTTTCCTGAAAGGACGTGAATGTATTCTTCCGGGCTGTCTTCGACCATCCCGATTTCCTGTAATATAACCGGCCGTTCCTTTTCAACTTCATCTACATCAAACTTAGAGTTTAAAAATATGTCAAAGAGAATATCGACCATGGTTTCCAAATGGGTTTCCATTATCTTTGCGTGATAGCAGGTATTTTCCATGGTCGTAAAGGCATTTGTTTGGCCGCCTATGGCATCAAATTCCTTGGCAATTTGGAAGGCGGTACGTTTTTTTGTGCCCTTAAATATCATGTGCTCAATAAAATGGGAGAGCCCGTTTTCCGTTGATGTTTCATCTCGGGCGCCAACATTGACCCAAACTCCCATTGACACACTACGGACGTGAGACATCCTTTTTGTTAATATCCTGACACCATTATCAAGTATGGTTTTATTTACCGTCTGATTCGTTTTCCTTGTCAATTTCTGATTCCTTAACGGCCTTGTGGCTTAGACGGATTTTTCCGTCCCTGGTTATTTCAAGAACCTTGACTTTGATCCTGTCTCCTTCTTTTACAATATCTGAAACCTTTCCGACGCGGTATGGGGCAAGTTGCGAAATGTGAACCAGACCGTCCACGCCGGGTAATATCTGAACAAAGGCCCCGAAATCCATGATTTTTACAACTGGTCCTTCGTAAATAGATCCAACCTCCGGTTCTATTGTAATTTCTTTTATCATTTTTAAAGCTGCATCTCCATCTTCTTTGGCGAATGCGGCAATTTTAATCAGACCTTCATCATTTACTTCAACACGAGTATTTGTTTCACTCTGAATTGATCTTATCACCTTACCGCCGGGACCTATGACTTCTCGAATTTTGTCGGGATTTATTTGGATTGTAATCACCTTCGGAGCATAGGGGGAGATTTCTTTTCGTGGTTCTTTTATGGCCTCCAACATCTTTTCTAGAATAAAAAGCCGGCCGGCACGGGCTTGTTCAAGAGCCTTTTTCATAATATCTCTTGAAAGTTCATGGATTTTTATATCCATCTGAAGAGCGGTTATTCCGTCTTTTGTTCCGGCCACCTTAAAATCCATATCGCCTGTGTGATCTTCATCTCCAAGAATGTCGGACAAGATAACTATATTATCCCCTTCTTTTACCAGACCCATTGCAATGCCTGAAACAGGGGCTTTTATGGGCACCCCTCCGTCCATAAGTGCCATTGTGCCTGAACATACGGTTCCCATTGATGAAGAACCGTTTGACTCAAAAACCTCGGAAACAATGCGTATAGTATAGTCAAATTCCTCTTTAGGCGGCAGGACCCTTTCTAAAGCTCTTGTCGATAGACCCCCATGGCCTATATCCCTGCGGCTTGGCCCGCTAATACGTTTTACTTCCCCGACAGAATAGGGCGGGAAGTTGTAGTGAAGCATAAAGGGCCTGTATTCTTCTCCCATTAGAGTCTCAACTCGCTGTTCGTCGGGACCGGAACCAAGGGTCAGTACACCCAAAACCTGAGTTTCTCCCCGTGTAAAAAGGGCGCTGCCGTGAGGTCTTGGCAGAACGTCGACCTCGCAAGTAATAGGCCTTATTTCATCAAATTTCCTATTATCGATACGACGTCCTTCCTTCAAAACCAGATCCCGAAAGATTGATTTTTGTATATCTTTAAGAATGTCGTATACTTCACCCTTACGATCTGCATAGTCTTCCCCCAACTCATTACATATGTCTTCTTTGGCAGCTTTGAGCACAGAACTACGCTTAATCTTTTCGGGTATCGTAACGGCCTCGCGGATTCTCGATACAGCTGCAGCTTTAACTTTACTGATCAGTTGTTCATCTTTTTCAGGCAGTATAAAGGGGCGTTTCGGCATTCCATTGGTTTCCTTGAGCTTCTCTTGCAAACCTATAAGGGGTTGCATGGCGTTATGACCAAAAAAGATTGCCTCCAACATATCAGATTCGCTGACAATGTTACCGCTTCCTTCCACCATAACGACGCCGGTTCCTGATCCGGCAACGATGATATTGATATTGGACTTTTCATACTCGTTAATTGTTGGATTTATTTTTAATTGACCGTCAATGGAGCCGACACGAACACATGCGATTGGTCCTTCAAAGGGAATATCTGATATTTCAAGCGCAGCAGATGCTCCTATTATTGCCAGGATGTCAGGATCGTTTTCCTGGTCCATGGAGAGCACTGTTGCAATAACTTGAGTTTCGTATCGGTACTCTTTTGGAAAGAAAGGCCGGATAGGACGGTCTATCAGGCGTGCAGTTAATGTCTCCTTTTCACTGGGTCTTCCAATTTCTCGCCTGAAATAATTTCCAGGTATACGGCCTGCGGCATAAATCTTCTCTTGATATTCCACCGAAAGCGGCAAAAAATCGACCATTCGTTCTTCATTTGTGGACACGACGGTCACCATTACAATAGTTTCGCCGTATTGAACCACAATCGAGCCGCTTGCCTGTCTTGCAACCTTGCCGGCCTGGATACTAAGAGTTCTACCACCTATTTCTGCCTTGAGTAATGTTTCCATATTTTCTCCTATAAAATTAAATAGAATTGCAAAAAACGCATTGAGTAAAGTGAAGAACCGTATTTATCTTCTTATACCTAGAGTTTCAATTATTGTCCGGTATCGCTTTATATCATTGCTTTTTACATAGTTTAAAAGTCTACGGCGCTTACCGACCAACATCAACAAACCTCTTCTGGAGTGGTGA
>JAUVVS010000045.1 GCA_030604545.1 Deltaproteobacteria bacterium
GGACGTTCTTCTCTTGGCCAGGATCCCCGGACATTATACACGAGTTGGGGAATATCGATTTTCATGGGACAGACATAAACGCAACGTTGACATATTGTACACATCCATGCCCAATCCGATTTGAGGAGCTCATCGTCCATCCCTAACGCAGCCATGCGCAAGAATTTTCTTGGATCCATGTCTTTCAGACCCGTGGCCGGGCACCCCGATGAACAAGCGCCACACGTCATACAAAGGTTAAGATTTCCCCCATCAGGGAGAAGTTCAAGCACTTTGTCCATGAAAACACTTTTTTTATTTCCGCCAAGTTTGATTGCTTCTTCAGGCATAATATACTCCTCTTTTCAGGCAATAACTGCAGATATTCCAACAACATCGTCAAACTCATCCTCACGGAACACGGAAAGGGGTGGATCTTCCTCAAGACTTCTTCCGGCCTCGTAGTCAAATGCTTTCTGTGTATGTTGTGCTACAGTACGGATCAATTCCATTACCGGGATGTCATTCGGGCAAGCATTGGAGCACTGGCCGCACCCGACACAAGCCGTGCTCATATGCGCCAAACGTGTAATATGGTAAAAAACGGTATCCGTGGGTATCTTTATAGACCCCTTGCGGTCTGCCCATCGCAGATATTGCGAAGGATCATGGTTAAAAACATCGGTGACAAATACACATTCTTTACAGTAGCAGACCGGGCAGGCGACTCTGCAATTGTAACAATTCACGCAATTGGCAAGATAGGTGGTCATTTTCTCCAGGCTGTCGACGGCCTCTCTGGTTTCAGCAAACATGTTGTCGCGAAAAGCCGTGTGTTCCGCTATAAGTGAAGCAACAGCCTCTTGTCTGTCAGGAGGTTCCTCCATCTCAGGCAAATCAAGCCTGCTTATAATATCATCTCCTGCAGTGGTCTTAGATTGGATCAAGAGATGGTCATTGGTATCCACCCCGAACAGTCCTATAAGAAAGTCGGTATTGTCAGGAATGGGGAATTCGCATGCTTTGCAGGCCGGTGACAGATCAATATCTTCAATCCGACCTCCGTTTCCGGAAAGAACACTTTTGCAAAAGCGGTAAGTGGATTCTGTTACGTTTTCCTTGGCGAATCTGAAGTAATCAGTATTCTTATAGGCTCCCAGACAATCCAGCCCCACCAGCACGATCTCCTCCATGCTACCTTGTTTGAGCTTAACCAGTTCAATGAACGCACGTGTCTCACAGGGGCGCAGTACCACTGCAACCTTTCCACCCATCGGTTTACGGGTAAGTCTGGAAACAACTTTGGCGGCATTTAGAGGAAAACATGGTGCCAGTGGATCGATGCCTTCCAGATTTTCAGGATCAGTTACCAATGTGGGCATTACTATGTTCTTCATGGGAAGTTTTTTCGGTGCCAGCACACCACTGATATCTTCCAACTGGAGAATGGATCTAAAAAAATCACGAAGTGATGCTAAAAAGTCTTGGTCTTTTACCCCAATTTTTGCCGTTGTTGCCAATTTGTCCTCCTAGTTGAAACTTGAAACTTGAAACTTGGTAACACTTTAGCCCTTTGAAACCAGTTTATACAAATAAGCTTGAAAGGTGATTAAATTTTAGCCGTGTAAAATTTAATTATCTTTCAAGCGGCCTTGTTTTCAAACAGTTAAAATATTACGAAACTTGAAAATATTATTAGTTGCTTTCAAAGATCGAAAAGCAGTAAGGAAACCCGATGCATTTTTGGTCATTATTTTTTCTTTTCTTCATTCAGCATCCAGTTTCCAGTTTCCAGTTTCAAATCATATGACCATTTTTAACTTAGCCTCATTTGGTCCAAGTGCTTTCATCTGGGCAGCCAGATCCCGCATGATTTCGGCAAAGATGATTCCGTCACTTGCACCAATCCATGTCAGTCTGAGGCGTTCGGGTTCAAAGCCGAATTGAGGAAGGATCTCTTTTAAAAGTTTGATCCGCCTCCGTGCCTTGTAATTTCCATTGATATAATGGCAATCCCCTGGATGACATCCGCTGACAAGGATACCGTCGGCCCCTTCCAAAAAGGCCTTGATTATATATTGAGGATCTACCATTCCGGTGCACATGACTCGAATCAACCGAACATTTTGGGGATAGATCAACCTGGATGTCCCTGCCAGATCGGCGGCAGTGTATGTGCACCAGTTACAAACAAAAGCAATGATGACGGGTTCAAAGTCTTCCATAATTTTCCTCCGGTTTCAGATACCCACGGCATTCAACGCATCCATGATTCCGTCGAACTCTGAAAATATTTGTTTCTTTTTGAAATGTCTAACCTGTGCTGCGCCGCTGGGGCAAAATCCACTGCAGCTCCCGCATCCTTTACAGACCGCCTCGTTTATTATCGACACGCCTCTTCGTTCGTCAAAATCGATGGCAGAGTATGCACAGAGTTCAATGCAAGTCTGACACCCTGCACAGATATCCGGATCGATCCAGGATATTGTCGAAGGAACCTCCACTTTTCCTCGAGTGGCCAAAGCAAGGGCTTTGGCAGCAGCACCTGATGCTTGAGCGACGGTATCCGGAATATCCTTGGGGGACTGGCAGGCGCCAGCCAGAAAAACCCCGTCCGTGGCTGTATTTAATGGTCCTAACTTTGGATGCTCCTCCAGGAAAAATCCGTCTGCTCCTAGATTGACGCCGAATATTCTGCCCACTTCAGTGGCGTTCTTGCGGGCCTCAATGGCAGCGCACAGAACCACCATATCAACCGGAACGCGCAAACGACTTCCCAAAAGCGTGTCTTCGGCAATTGCAATAAGCTTGCCTTCCTCTCCCGGTTCAATGGCCTGATCGGTAATTTCAGCAACTTTCCCCCTTATAAAAGTGGTTCCTTCTTTCTGGCACCGCTCGTAAAATTCTTCATACCCCTTTCCAAAGCAACGCTGATCAATATAAAAATCATAGACGGCTGTATCATGCCCGACCTTTTCCTTGATAAGGTGGGTATACTTGAGCGCATACATACAACAGACTCGTGAGCAGTATTCATGATAATTCACATCCCTGCTGCCGATGCAGTGGAGAATAGCTACACTTTCAGGGGTCTTTGTAAGTTCGCCATTTTCGTCTCTGATGAGAATATTGCCCCCTGTGGGACCTGTTGCATTGCTAAGCCGCTCGAATTCGAGACTGGTAAAAACATTGGAAAATTTGCCATAGCCAAACTGCTTCATGGGAGTCGGGTCCATGAGGTCGAATCCGGTAGCTATGATGATACTGCCCACTTTGATTTCTAGCTCTTCCGGCGTCATCGAGTGATCAATAGCGTCTGGCTCACATACCTTCACACACTGATCACATTCCGAGCATATACCGCATTCGAGACAGCGTTCGGCCTCGGCCATTGCATCCTCTTTATTAAACCCAAGTGCGATCTCCTTGAAATTACCTTTTCGATCTTCAAGCTCTAATTGTTTCATGGAAATTCTTGGTATCTGCTGTAAGTCTTCTGTGTCAGGTTTTTCAAAGGACCACTCCTTTTCTCTCCCCTCAACAAGGTCAACGCCATTTAAATAGCGATGAATACTTTCTGCCGCCTCCTTTCCGCATTCTACAGCTTCAACAACCGATTTTGGGCCGTAAATCGCATCTCCTCCTGCGAAGACCCATGGAATAGGAGTTTGAAGAGTAACAGGATCCGATTCAAGTCCACCCGGCGGAGTAACGGATATCTTTTGGCTTTTGGCAAAGGACAGGTCAGCCATCTGGCCGATGGCAACTATAACTGTCTCTGCATCAAGCAATTTCAAAACGCTTTCATCATATTGAGGATTGAAACGTTTGTCATCATCAAAGACGCTGGTACATTGCTTGAATTCAATTCCCGCAACTTTACCGTCTTTTTCTAATAATTTCCTGGGTCCAAAGCTGTTGACAATCTCAACCTTCTCCTCTAAAACCTCTTCGATTTCGTATTCCCATGCCGGCATCTCATCACGGGATTCGAGACAAACCATGGTAACTTCATCGGCCCCGATTCTTTTTGCGATCCGCGCTACATCTATGGCTACATTCCCGCCTCCAACCACGATGATCTTCTTCCCGATGGCGATTTGCTTTCCCAAGGCGACATCACGAAGAAATTGAACTCCGAACAGTACGCCATCCAGGTCTTCCCCTTCAACCCCCAGTTTGCGGCTCTCGTGAAGACCTGTGGCTAAAAAAATAGCCTTGTACCCATCAGATTCGAGCCCTTCAAGCGTGAAATCTTCGCCAAAAGCAACACCGGTCTTTATTGTAACCCCCATCTTTTCTATTATATTGATTTCCGCGGCCAGTATGTCCCTGGGAAGGCGATATTCAGGTATCCCGACTGCCATCATACCGCCGGCCACGGGGAGTTTTTCAAAAACCGTAACCTGATATCCATTTTGGGCAAGGAAATAACCCGCACTTAGCCCCGCAGGACCTGAGCCGATGATGGCGATTTTTTCATCCCGTTTTTCTTGTATTTCCGGAATATAGGGGGTGTCGCAAGTTAAATCATGGTCAGCTAAGAATCTGTGGAGATACCGAGAGGCTAAGGATTGGTCCACATCGTTACGGGTGCATTCTCCTTCACATGGATGATGACAGATCCGGCCGCAAACTCCGGGAAAAGGGTGTTCCTGTTTAAAAAGCTCAAGGGCCTCACGGTATTTTCCCTGGTTTATCAATGCAATATAGCCCTGGATACTCACATGGGCCGGGCATGTGGCCTTACAAGGCGCGGTACCTCGTTTTTCGATAACAAAGGTAATGGGTACGGCCTGTGGAAAAGATCTATATATGGCATTTCTATTTGCAAGACCGACATCCCATTCGCTCGGTCTTGTTATCGGACAGACTTTTAAGCAATCACCGCAGCCCGTACATATTCCCTCCTTTACATATCTTGGTTTTCGGTTTACTTTAACTGTGTAGTTGCCGATATACCCCGATACGTCCTTTACTTCGCTATAGGAAAGCAGCTCAATGTTAGGATCTTGTGCCACGGAAACCATTTTCGGTGTGCCGATACAAGCGGCACAATCGAGTGTTGGGAAGGTCTTATCAAACTGAAGCATATGCCCGCCGATTGTAGGATCTTTTTCAACCAGATAAACCTTATGGCCGGAAGCGCCTATATCCAGAGCAGCCTGCATGCCTGCAATGCCGCCGCCCACCACCATGATGTCAGGATGAACACTTACCTCACGTCTTTCCAGAGCTTCGTTGAAGTTAACCCTGTTGATGGCTCCTGCAATCAGGGTCTTTGCCTTTCTTGTGGCTTCGTCTTCGTCTTCCGTTACCCAGGAAACATGTTCTCGAACAGAAGCCATCTGAAACCTGTAAGGGTTAAGTCCCGCCCTCTGACAGGCACCTTGGAAGGTTTTTTCATGGAGCCTGGGTGAGCAGGAGGCCACAACAACCCGGTTCAAACCCAATTCCTTAATATCTTTTTCAATCATTTCCTGCCCGGGGTCAGAGCACATAAACTTATAGTCACGGGCTACTGCAACGTTTTTCAACTGTCTGGCAAAGGCGGCCACTTCCTCCACGCGTACTCTGTATGCAATATTAATCCCGCAGTGACAGATATAAAAACCGATTTTTATAGACATACAGCCTCCATAACTTTGAGTTTTGCAAAAAAGCACAAAATGTATTTAAAAATCTATTTTTAAATAATTGAAAAGATATGACATGTCAAGGATAAATTGGCTTAATGTATGCTATCATAAGTGCAGTGATCTTTGGTAACTAAACGATTTTCAAACATTTTATTCAAAATACCGTGCAGTGATAGAATCTACAATCTAACCCGATCTGTCAACTCCCAACAGGTGAGTTACATGTCTGAAATTATGATTTCGGTTTAAGCATAAAACTGGTTAAAGCCACAGAAAAGGCAAAGGAATCGAACTCAGCCGATAGATTTCTTTTATCCCGCAGGAAGTTTTAGTATAAAAGCCGCACCTCCACCAGGACGGTTTTCTACAGTTACGGTCCCTTTATGGCGCTCCATGATACCGTAAATGGTGGAAAGTCCGAGCCCCACCCCATACCCCTCTTTTTTAGTGGTGAAAAAGGGCTCAAAGATATGGGGAAGATCTTCCTCGGGAATTCCCTGCCCTGAATCTTTTACCGTGATAATCACAAAACCGTTTGCAGAATCGTTACGTCCCTCAAGATTAAGAGTTCCTCCATTCGGCATGGCGTCAATTGCGTTGAAAATAAGATTGATGATACATTGCTGTAGTTGGTTGAAATCGCCAAATACAGCTGGTATTCCCGATTCAATGGAATGAATAAGATTGATGTTGCTTAATTCAAGTTTATGCCGACTCAGAATCATACAACGGTTTATAAGTTCGTCAATTTGCACCTGTTCAAAAGACGGAGCAGATCTTCGTGAAAAAGTAAGAAGACTGGAAATGATTTGAGAACAACGACTCGTTTCGTTCTCCACAAGATCAAGATATCGTTGAAACTTTTCTTGGTGCTCTTCATCTAAGGCACCACGTTTCAGAATACGGACCATAAGCCGCAGATAATTGAGAATTCCGGAAAGCGGGTTGTTGATTTCATGCACCACACTGGCCGCCAGACGCCCCAGGGACATCATCTTGTCCTGGTGAAGGATGCGAGCCTGATCAGCAACCTCCCGCTCAAGTTTCCGAATTTCCCCAAGATCCCTGAAAAAACAGACCAAACCATTTCCCCTTTTCTGGTCAAACAGCACAGTGGCCGAAACTTGAACGGGAATTTTTTGGTCGGAGCTTTCCAAAAGTGTGGTTTCATAGAGGAAAAGCCGGTTTTTCCCGCCATATTTTTCACCTGCCAGTTCTTTTTTGAACCGCATTTCTTCACCGTGAGGAAAAAATTGATCAAGAGTCATCTTATGGAAAACCTCACTTTTAGAATAACTTAGCATCTTTTCCATGCTCTTGTTGAATATGACAACATTTCCTTTTTCATCACATCCTAATATTCCGTCCATGGAACTTTCAATGAGATTTTCTCGGAAAGACAATGTTCTTATCAGCTCCTGAGTGGTTTCTACATTTTCCTTTTCCAAAAGGGCGGTGTAGTCCTTAAGTTGCTTTTTAGAGGTGTAGCGGTGCTGGGCTCGTTTCAAGGCGAGATGAAGCGCTTCATCGTTGATAGGTTTGGTGATAAAATCCGAAGCGTCGAGTTGAAGAGCCTGGATGGCCAGGTCCATCTCACCAAAGGCGGTAACCACGATGACTTCTATATCAGGGTCTTTCTTCTTTAATGAATCGAGCACTTGAATCCCGTTCATCTTTGGCATTCTTATATCGGTAATAACGATCTGGGGAGACATTTTTTCACATTGAAGTATCCCGGCTTCACCGTCTTGAGCGGTCGCTACTGTATAGCCCTTATCTTCAAGGGCTATTTTTATTACTTCACGGATATCTTCTTCATCGTCGATTATAACAATTTTCCAAGGATTAGAAATCGCCATGAATAATACTCCTGGTCGGTTTATGTGAAGGTTGAAGTAGGTGTGCTACATGCCATGATGATGATATAAGACCTTTACCGGCGCCACCGCTTCATACCAACATTAATATATACCATATAAGAATATGAAAGAAAAGATGATTTAATTTTTATTTTAAGTCTATGCGGAATCGGAAAGGAACAACGTCATGCCATCCCTCAGGATAAATTTTGAAACAAGGTTGGAGCGAAAATATAAAAATTTGAGCCTCTGGGGCACCACTCTTTTTAAGAGGCTATCGGCAGGCGCTGTTCGGAAGTCTTTCGCGTAAGCATGTGTGAGGTTGATTGCACACTGGGTATAGCATTTGGGAACACGAAGATCCGTATTTGAAATTAAACTTAAATAGGAGGTAATATTATTTTCTTTAAAATTTAAAGCATTTTAATAGGAGAAAGAAAAAAATGGCTCTAATGACACCGGAACAATTTGAAGAGAGTTTGAAAGAACTGAAAAATCCTGAGGTTAAAGATTACGTAGAAGAATTTTATAGTTTCGGTTCTGATGAACCAACCGAAAATATCATGAAAGCCCACAAACTGTTGCAACACTGGACGGCAGGCCAGCATGGTGTGGCAACATGGCATGGCGCGGGACCTGTTATGGCCAATAAGATCATGCTGCAAAGAGTCATTGACTACGAGCATGAAAAAAATCTTGTTAAGCAGATATTAAACCTGAAGGGAAAAGGGGGGAAATCTTAATCCCCGGTTTTGTGATAATATTCTGAGCTGCCTTAACCGATCGTTCTTTTAACTATCCCTAAAAGTTTATCCGTATCGAACGGCTTTTTTACGAAAGCTGCAGCCTTTCCTATGGCATGATCGCCGTCTATTCCGCTGATAACAATCACCGGTATATCTTTAAGTTCTTTATTTTTTATAAGCTTTCGATAAAATCTGGGACCCCATTCTTGCGGCATATCAAGATCAAGGGTTATGAGATCCGGTTTTTCATTTTTTGCAACTTCCATTGCTTCTATACCATCAGTGGCACTACAGGTCTCATAACCATTGTCTTTAAAAAGTGTTACAAGGTACTTTAAAGTAATGGTGTCATCTTCAATTACCAGAATCTTTTTTGCCATTTCATACCTCTCTTTTGAGTTTGGGTTCTCTATTAGCAAAAACTTAAATTTATTTTATGTGGCATTCACCGCACATGATCGGGCCTTTCTTTTTTTCCAGGTGACACCCTTTGCAGTTTGTGTGATACGCCTTCATCAATGCCGGCATATTTCCGGACGCTTCCATTTCGTGGCATTCCGAACATCTCTGATCTTCGGACGTTTCATCTTCCACCAATTTTTCATCTTCATAAATGTGGTGGCATTCATTACATTCCTCGACCTCAGCTTTTTCATTATGTTCATCATGTAGAAAAACTGAAGAGACTCTCTCTGGATTTTCAAAGACACTGTTGTCAACAAATTCCATTTCGTCCTGAGAATATGCTGATACAAATATAAACACGGAAATAGAAATTAAAGTCAATATGAATACGGCACTTTTTTTCATCCTATTTTCTCCTTTGAATCATTCCGGTTTCTCCATGCATTCGTAAATAATATCGCCCAGGAATTTTTGATGCATTCCGAGTTCATAGTAATTAACGATGTCCTCAAGTCCGCCGTGACAATTATGGCAAGGAGAAATAATGGTCTTTGCTCCTCTTGACTTTGCAGCAAATAGCTGTTCTGCTTTTATTCTGTTTCCGTGTATGCGTTTCATTTTATAAGGAGGGCCGCAGTTAACAACTCCGCCTCCCGCACAACAGCAATAATTGTGTTCACGATTCGGCTCCATTTCCACCACGTCCTTGCAAAACGCCCTTGTCACCTCACGGAGCATTTCATGGAGCCCCATGCCCCTGACGATATTGCAGGGATCCTGGATCGTAACGATTTGGTCAAATTTCTTGGCC
>JAUVVS010000024.1 GCA_030604545.1 Deltaproteobacteria bacterium
CAACGATTATATATCCAAGACTTCTCGAACGATATTTTGGTAAAAAGGTTTCCTTTGAAGAAATTACTTCTTTTGATCTTGGGAAGTCCTTGGGCTTAAATCAAAGTGAATTAGCAGAATTTATGCATATAGTTCATTCTCCTCAAATTATCAGTAAATTTGCGCCGATTAATGGGGCAATAGATACACTTTCTAAATTTATTTCTATTGGATATGAAATTGTCGTAGTAACCGGACGTCCACCCTCTGTCCAAAAGTTGACGGAAGAGTGGCTTAATAATTATCATATCCCGTACAACTGTCTCTTATTTGTCGATAAATATTCGCGTGAATCATCAAACGCTTCTTACCCTTTTGTAAAGACACTAAAAGAACTTTCCGATATGAACTTTTGTTTTGCCATCGAAGACTCAAGTGATATGGCAAAATTTCTCTCCCGTAATATGAAGTTACCTGTTGCTTTGTTTGATCGGCCCTGGAATAGAAATTCTCAGTTTTCTAATCCGGGTTCGGCGAAACTGATATATAGATGCCTTGACTGGAATGATATAAGGAATCTATTTGGGGCAAAAGGCCATAAAGATGTAATATCTATTAAAGAATAAAGGGGTGTTTTATGGATAATTTGTATGCTTTCTTTGATATGCTCAAATCAATTTTTGATGGAAAAGCGGATTACCTCCATATTATATATAAGGCTATGGCTGCTATAGCCGGTTCATTTATAATTTGGTTTATTTTCCATGTAATACTTAATTCCGTCAAAAAAAGAGTAGCAAAATACGAATTTGTGCAGATCAACGATCGAATTTTTAATATTGCCCGTAAGGCTTTCATCTATGTCTTGTTGCTTGTAACAGGTTCGTATCTCATCAGGATTTTTAATGCACATTTTATCGAAAAGCTATTTTATGCCCTTTTTATTATACTTCTATCAGCACCTATAAAAAATTTTCTTATCATTGCACTCAACTATTTAAAGAAAAATTTAGCAAGCAAAACGGAAACCAAGATTGATGATATTATCTTCGACCTTCTTAATAAATTTGCAGGCGTTATTGTTTATGCAATAGCGATAATTATGGCTTTAGACATTTTGGGTGTAAATGTCATGCCCTTTATCGCCGGCGCCGGTGTGGCAGGCATTGCCATCGGTTTTGCCGCTAAGGATACACTCTCAAACCTCATTGCCGGCGTATTGCTAATTATTGATCGTCCATTTGAAATTGGTGATCGAATCGAAGTATGGACTGCTCCGTCCGGAAGCTCCACCTGGGGGGATGTTATGGATATCGGCCTCAGAGCCACTAAGATTAAAACAACAGATAATATTGTGATCATTATACCTAATAATGAAATCATGAAAAGGGATATTGTTAACTACACGATAACCTCATCAAAGATAAGGATCAGAGTCAATATTGGTGTTGCTTATGACGCAGATATACAAAAAGCAAAGGATATAATATTTAAAGTTGCAGATTCATCCGAATGGATTGTAAAAGATCCGCCTCCAAAAACTGTTGTTAGAAACTTTGGTGAATCTTCAGTAGATCTTCAGCTTCGAGTGTGGATTAATGATGTCCGTAAGCGAATGGATACTATTTCTTATGTAACAGACAAGGTAAAGGAGGCATTCGATAAAGAGGGGATTGAGATACCATATCCTAAAAGAGACATTTATATTACCCAAAAGACTGTCTAACACAAGTCGTGATTTTGCTACAATATCTGGCTGAGAAAAAGCTTGGTCCGTTCGTGTTGCGGGTTTTCAAAAAATTCCTCAGGTGTGTTTCCTTCCACGATTTGACCAAAGTCCATGAAAAGCACTCTGTGGGCCACGCTTTTGGCGAAACCCATTTCGTGAGAGATAACAATCATCGTCATCCCTTCCTTAGCAAGTTCGATCATGACGTCCAGCACTTCCTTGATCATTTCTGGGTCAAGAGCGGAGGTAGGCTCATCAAAGAGCATTACCTTAGGGCTCATACAGAGGCTGCGGGCAATTGCGACACGCTGTTGCTGCCCCCCTGAAAGCTGCCCTGGAAATTTTCGCGCCTGCTCGGCAATATGTACTTTTTCCAGAAAGTACATGGCGCTTTCTTCTGCTTCCTTTTTGGGGATATTCCTGACCCAAATAGGTCCGAGGCTCAGGTTTTCGACGATGGTCAGGTGAGGAAAGAGATTAAAGTGCTGAAACACCATGCCCACTTCCGTGCGGATTTTCTCGATATTCTTGATGTTATCGGTCAGTTCAATCCCATCAACGATGATCCGCCCTCGTTGATGTTCTTCCAGGCGATTGATGCAACGGATCAGTGTCGATTTCCCGGAACCGGAAGGGCCGCAAATGACGATACGCTCCTTTTTGTGCACTGTAAGGTCAATGCCCTGAAGCACGTGGAAGTCCCCAAACCACTTGTGCATATTGATGATTTCTATCATCGCTTCATCCAACGACCGGTCTTCAATGCTTTTCGATAATTCCTCGTTCATAAAAGCCTCTCGTTATATTCTAAGGGTTGCGCGTTGAGCAACTAATTCTCTGTTGACAACTCCTTTTCCAGCTTTCGGCTGTAATTTGACATGGAAAAACAGCCTGCAAAGTAAAGAATGGCAATAAAGATATATGCCTCACGGCTGAATCCCATCCATTCAGGATTGGAAAGAACGGTCTGGGTTGTCTTGAGCAGGTCGAACAGCGCAATAATCATTACAAGTGACGTGTCCTTGAAGGCGGAAATGAGGATGCTCACCGTGGGCGGAATAACGATTTTCAGGGCCTGGGGCAGAATAACCAGCCGCATAGTCAGATAATAATTAAGACCTATTGATTCTGCCGCCTCATACTGTCCGCGCGACATACCCTGCAGCCCTCCCCGAACCACCTCCGCTATGTAGGCAGCCGTAAACAGGATAATGGCTACCTGGGCCCGTATAATACTAGGGATGATAACCCCTTCGGGCAAAAAAAGGGGAAAAATGAACGAGGACATAAAAAGGAGGCTGATCAGAGGCACGCCGCGTATTAACTCAATATATAGGATACAAAGCAGTTTGAGACCGCGCATTTTGGATTGACGTCCAAGCGCCAGGACAATGCCTAACGGGTAGGCGGCGGTTAAGCCGAAAACAGAGAGGAGGAGTGTCAGGGGCAACCCTCCCCACTGGGTGGTTTCCACGGGGCTCAAGCCGAAAAGCCCTCCCTTCATGAGGAGGCCCATAGCAAAAAGACCGGCGATCCATCCGTAGCCCAAATACTTTGTCCAATGTTTCCGGTCCCTGCTGTAAAAGAGGAGACCGAACAGAATTATCATGGCCGCAAAGGGTCTCCATTGCAACTCGTAAGGGAAAAACCCAAAAATGATAAACCTTAAATTAGTAGGGATAATTGACCAACAGGCCCCGTCAATACCCCGGCATGCCTTTCCGTTCGTGTACCACACACTGTCAATGAATGCCCATTGAAAGAGGGGCGGTATCATTTTCCAGAGTAGATACAGGATCACGATCGTGAGAATCGAGTTAAAAAGGCCATTGAACAGATTGGATTTTACCCACCCTATGACGCCCACACTGGTGATAGGGGGTTTTGATTCTTCTGTTTGTGTCCCTAAAATAGATTCTTCCATGTATTTACCTTTCTACGATGGCCACCCTTTTATTATACCAGTTCATAAAAGCCGACGTAGACAGACTGAAAATAAGATATACCGCCATGATCAGTGCAACCCCTTCAATGGATTGACCTGTCTGATTAATAGTGGTGTTGGCCACAGAAACAAAATCGGGAAATCCGATAGCAACTGCTAATGAACTGTTCTTTGTCAGATTGAGCATCTGGCTGGTTAACGGGGGAATAATCACCCGGAGGGCCTGTGGTAAAATCACCAGGTTTAATACATGATGTGGTTTCAGGCCGATTGCCATGGCTGCTTCTCTTTGGCCCTTACTAACTGCCTGGATCCCAGCCCGCACCACCTCAGCCACAAAGGCGGCCGTATACAAAACCAGGCCCAATAGAAGAGCGAAGAACTCAGGACTAAGAGTTAAGCCTCCCGTAAAATTAAACCCGGTAAGTTTGGGAACATCCATCTTCATGGGTGCTCCAAATGTTAACCATGTGAGCAAAGGAAGTCCTATGATAACGCCGATCGAAACAGTAAAAACAGGAAAAACCTGCCCTGTCTTATCCTGCCGCTTTTTTGCCCAGCGATGGATGATGTAAACCACCACACAACCCACGAAAAAGGCTAAAACCATATATTTATGGGCCGGGTGCGCCTCCGGAACCGCAAAGGCCATACCTCGGTTGCACATGAAGAGACCATTCATAGGAGAGAGAGCCTGCTGAGGAGATGGGAGGGTTTCATAAAAAATGGCATACCAGAAAAACAATTGCAGTAACACTGGGATGTCCTGCATCACCTCAATATATATGGCCGCCAGTTTTGATACAAGCCAGTTGGAGGAAAGGCGAGCCACGCCTACGATCGCCCCGAGGATCAACGTAATCACAATGCCTATAAAAGAGACCTTTAAGGTGTTTAGGGCTCCAGCCACCAGGGCACGGCCATATGAACTGGCCGCTGAATAAGAAATCAGGGATTCCCCGATCTCAAAGGAAGACTCTTTGTGGATAAAACCGAAACCCGTGGCGATGGATTGTCTTTCAAGGTTTACAAGGGTATTGGATACAAGATAGTATGCCAGTAGTCCCACCATGCAAAACACGCCAATCTGGAATATGACAGCGCGTTTTTTAGGGTCAAGCCAGAATGGAACCTTGCCCAGGAGTGTGTTATCCATATATTTGTCGTATCCTTTTTTGCTTCAAGATCCTGCCACAACCCCTAAGGCTCTGAATAACCTGAGAGCTAGAATAGAGGTGCCCCTCGAAAGGGGCACCTTGAAAACCGATTATCTGAAGGCCGCAGGGTACATGATACCGCCCTGGTTCCACAGGGCATTCAGACCTCGCGCTAAGCCAAGTTTGGTGTTTTTGCCAACATTGCTTTCAAATATTTCATCATAGTTGCCCACCTGCTTGACGATATTGTATGCCCACTTCTCATCAAGACCGAGCGCCTTGCCCATACCTGGGGTTACCCCAAGAAAACGCATAATTTTGGGGTCTTTACTTTTAAGCATTCCATCCACGTTTCCTGAATTAATACCCATTTCCTCAGCCTCTAGCAGAGCCATGACTGTCCAGTTGACAATATCATACCACTGATCATCTCCATGACGGACTACGGGGCAAAGAGGTTCCTTGGAAATAATCTCAGGCAGAATGATGTAGTCATCTGGATTAAGGGCCACAGATCGGTGGGCAGCCAGCTGGGAGACATCCGAGGTCAGGCAGTCACAGCGACCGGCAAAAAAGGCCTTTGAAAGCTCCGCAGTCTGCTCAATCACCACTGGTTTCCACTTCATGTTATTTGCCCGGAAAAAATCCGCTGCATTCATCTCTGTAGTTGTTCCAGGGAGAACGCATATCGTAGCACCTTCCAATTCCTTGGCACTCTTGACACCTAATTTCTTCGGCACCAAGAAACCCTGACCGTCATAGTAGTTTACATGGGCGAAATTTAGACCGTTCACGGTTTCGCGGGTCAGGGTCTGCGTGGTATTACGGCACAAAACATCAATCTCTTTTGACTAAAGAGCGGGTAAACGTTGCACTGCCGTCAGGGCGGAAAACTTTACCTTGCTGGCATCTCCGAATACCGCAGCGGCAATTGCCCGTGCCGTATCAACGTCAAGACCCTTCCACACACCCTTTTCGTCCGGCTGACTAAACCCATATACGCCACCGTTTACACCGGCTTGAATAAACCCTTTTGCCCTGACTTCATCCAGAGTGCCTGCCATGGCAACACCTGTCAAAGCAATCACTACCAACATCACTAAACATACTTTGAAAATTTTCATCAGTTGTTCCTCCTTTACGTTTATTAGATTAATATAATTGGATTGTAAATTTACAATCCACTTGCGTCCATATCGATATCACCCAAAAATATCATCAAAGTTTAGTATTTTGCAAGGATAAAAGCATAAAAAATAGCTTTACGATAAATTTTCAGAAAACCATTTACTTTCCCTTAACATAATGTGAAAATACTATTCAAGAGAAAGAAATGAAAACAGCAAGATACTTGAACAGAAATAAAATAACGGAGGACACGGCAATGAAAATAAATCAATACGTTAAGCTGTTTTTCGTCATGGTGATTATTGGAATGTTCGTTTGCGCTTGCGCTAAGCCGTCACATATAAATATAAATTATCAACTCCCATCAAAATTGGATGAACTTAAAGGGCAAAAAGTCTTTTTCGACTTAAAAGACAAAAGAACTGACAAAACCATATTTAGTGAGAATGCAAAAAAGAAATTAAAAAATTTAACCGGACTCTTTTCGCTTTCTCTTATTCAAAAAAGTGAACAAGACGGCTCTTTAGTCGGAGTATTTGATCTTTCTTCACTTTTTAGGGAGGCTTTTAAGAGAAGACTTGAAAACATGGGTATAGAAGTATTACTATTGCAGGAGAAAAAAGAACCTGCAATTAAGATTGTCATAAAAGACTTTTTTCTGGATCTGGTAGATAGAAAATGGACAGTACGTATTATGTATGAAACCAGCTTAATTAAAGATGAAAAAACTCTTGCCAGACAAACGCTTAGCGGCGAGGCTGAACGATTAAGATTGATTGGTAGTGGCGATGCCGAGAAGGTTCTTGGGGAAATTTTTACTGACATGGTCAATAAACTCGATCTACCCAAGCTATTTCGTGATGCAAAGCAATTGTAAATTCAGACCTCGTTAAGTAGTTGAGTTTGACG
Organism: Deltaproteobacteria bacterium; assembly: GCA_030604545.1. Taxonomy (GTDB): domain Bacteria; phylum Desulfobacterota; class Desulfobacteria; order Desulfobacterales; family JAUVVS01; genus JAUVVS01. The sequence continues at coordinate 6,848 of JAUVVS010000024.1, forward strand.
ATATCTGAAATTGGAAGCTACTTGAGATATATTTCGACAGAGACTGTCTGCTTTAGTCTTACTATAAAATAGACTACCGAGAATATATATGCCGGCAGGTATAGCCACCAGGCAAACGGGTTCGGAATCCCGCTGTAAAGCACATCATCCGGCACACGCATTATGTTCTTCCAGTCCCAGCAAAAAGCCACGATCATCAGGAAGCCGCAGCCCAATTCAATGACCCAATCATACCACCGCCAGTGGAACACACAACCATTTTCGTCATAGTAGATAATAAGGAACCCGGCGACTACCATTGTTATTGCGATCAAAAGAGGTGTTATTACCGGACCTACCCAAGGAAGAGGAATAAAAAACAGAAGATCCCATGTCATGAGGCTCTCCGGCCATCCAACCATGATCCAAAGCCAAAAGTAGTAGAATATGTCCCAAATTCCAAATGCAATCATAAAGAAACAAAACTTTTGTATAGCATTCTTTCCTATTATGCATCCCACTGTTACAAGCATAATGATCGTAGCGATCTCGCGTCCTAGCTCGATGCGCATGAGAGTGTCAACAACGCGTTTTCCATCCTCCCATTGAACAACGATTGGAAAGTAGAACGAACCGTCAAAGTAAATTTCACGAAGATAGACAACAACCGCACTTTCAACACATGCGAATGCAATTGAAAAAGCTACAACCCATATCCAGCGCCGTAATGCCACTCCGTGAAATTGTTTATTTTTGGTGTCTATTGTTATCATTGGTTTAATAAATCCAACAGCCTTTCATGAATATTATCAAACCCCCCGTTTGACATTATTAGTATAATATCACCGGAACTTGATTCTCTGACCAGAAAATCTAAGATGGATTCCGTATCTGAAAAATAGTGTGCATCCTTACCACGATTTTTTAAATCATCCACAAGTTGCTCTGATGAAAAACGTTCATCAAAAGGGATCTTTTCTAGAAGCGGGGGCTTTCGGATATAGATAAGATCCGCCTGGTCAAATGAAAGCGGATAAATGTTCTGAAAAACTCTACGCATGCTGGAGTTGGTCCTTGGTTCAAACACAGCTATAAGTCGCCCCTCCGGGTAAAAGGGCTTAATCGCCCGGATTGTCTCCCTAACAGCAGTAGGATGGTGGGCGAAATCATCAATGACTGTAATTCCTTTTTTTTGCCCTCGTATTTCCTGTCGCCTCTTTGTGCTTTTAAAGTTCTCAATGGCTCCACTAATTCTATCTAAAGGTACCAACAGATTATCTGCAATTGCAATTGCCGATAATGTATTTAACAGGTTGTGCTCACCCATAAGTTTTGTTTTAAAGATTCCAAAATTCTTACCCCTTTTAAATACTTCAAAAAAGGTCCATGGCGGCTCAATGAAGATACCACCCAAAGACCAGGGTAATTTTGTGTCCCTTCCATATCCTTCGACTCGGCATTTCCTGTTACGAACTAGTTCAGCAACCTCTTTATCTTCGTCAAAAGCAATAAGCGTACTCTTTGAAGATATCTCGGAAATAAAATTGTTAAATGCCTGTCTAACATGATTCATATCTTCAAATATATCCGCATGGTCAAATTCAACGCTTGTCAGTATCGCCATGAAAGGATTATAGTGTATAAATTTTGGCCTCTTATCAAAAAAAGCAGTATCATACTCATCCCCTTCGATTACAATATATTCCCCTTTTCCAAAACGATAGTTGCTGTTAAGATTGTTTAAAATCCCTCCTATAATAAAGGAGGGATCAAGACCTGCTTCATGGAGAATCCAGGCTAAGATAGAAGATGTTGTTGTTTTACCGTGAGTACCTGTAACAAGAATCGGTTTTTTGTCGATTGCAACAAACCTGTTTATAGCCTGAGGCATAGAACAGAAATTAAGTCCCATTTTGTGCATTTTGACAACTTCCGGGTTATTCCTTGTCACAGCATTTCCAACAACTAATAGATCATAACCAGATGAAATATTCTTTTCGCTGAAACCATCGAAAATATCGATACCCTTATACGAAAGAAAGTTGCTCATAGGTGGATAAATTTTTTGGTCAGAGCCTGTTACCTGAAAACCCATATCCTTTAGTATGCAGGCCAACGCCCCCATACCGGTGCCACATATAGCAACCATATGTATTGTTTTTACATCTTCAGGGATACAATTTTTATTTAAATCGATTGCCACTTATTTTCCTAAATCGGATAAACCAGAATAGTTACGCGTTATTTGTTATTAGTTATTCGTTTAAGGCTGGTTATTTAGGGTCGATTTTCATCATCCTATTAACGAATAACAAATAACGTAAGCGTTCATGGGTTCAGAGGTTCAGAGTTCGTTGAACTTTGTATTCTGAACTGTGAGCAGTTACTGTGTAAGACCGTTTCGCATACCAAAGAAAACAAACAAACTTCGGTTTTGTTTCCGAATGGAATGCTTCAGAAATATTGTGCACTGTTCAGATTTTTAAGTTGAACCTACTATTTCTGAACCCTGAACTTTTGAACCTTGAACCCATGAACGGTTACAAAACAATCAGGTCCGATGATCGTTGTTTTACAATAAAAAAGGCCCTACCATAGAAGGTCGGGCCTTTTGATGTTTTTATGTAAAAAATAAGGTTATATCTTCTCCTTAGTTTTTGCTAAATTACTTTTGGATTTCTTTTTTACATCTTTAGCTTTTTTTGGTTCTTCTGTTTCATCTGTTACAGAAGATAAAGTCGTTTTCTTGTCCGGTTTTTCTTCTGAATCGGAAGAAGTTTCAATAGAGCCCTCTTCCGGTGCCTTATCAGAAGATATATCTTCTTTTTTATCACTTAACGCTTTCTCTTCTAAAGCTTGTCGTTTCTTTGGACTATCACCTTTCCCTTTTTTTGTTGTCTTCTTCTTTTTCTCTTTTTCGGAAGCCACCAGTTCAACAAGAGAAATTGGGGCGGCATCTCCTTGTCGTCTTCCCAGCTTAACAATCCTGGTAAATCCCCCTTGTCTCGAATTAAATCGTTCGGCAGCTTCATTAAAGAGCTTGGAAACAATATTCCTTTCCCTTATAATTGAAAGTGCCTGCCGCCTTGCATGTAAATCTCCTCGCTTAGCCAGGGTAATCAAATGATCTGCCCAGCGCCTCAATTCCTTTGCTTTAACATCTGTAGTACGAATATGCTCATATTTAAAAAGCGAGGTAACCATGTTTCTGAACATAGCTTTCCTATGACTGCTTGTTCTATTTAATTTCAAACCTGCTTTTCGATGTCTCATTAAACTATTTACTCTCCTTTTTCAGAGTTGTCTTCATCTTCAGGCGGCACAAATCCTTCGAGGTCCATCCCAAGAGAAAGGTTCATTTCACCTAAGACATCTTTAATCTCGTTTAGAGATTTTCTTCCAAAGTTTTTCGTTTTAAGCATCTCTACTTCGGACTTCTGAACTAATTGATAGATTTTGTCTATATTAGCATTCTTAAGGCAATTCGCGCTTCGTACGGATAGTTCAAGTTCTTCAACACTTCTGTAAAGATTCTCATTAAACTTAAGCTTATCTTCTTCATCCGCCTTCTTTTCAGGTTCCGGCTCAAGCCCTTCATCAAAATTTATAAAGATTGTCATTTGCTCCTTTAATATCTTGGCGGCATAGGCAACAGCATCTTCGGGCAGGACACTTCCATCGGTCCAAACCTCAAGAGTAAGTTTATCATAGTCGGTCTTCTGGCCTACACGAGCATTTCCTACCACATAATTTACACGTTTTATCGGTGAAAATACGGCATCTATCGGTATTGTACCGACAGGAGCATCTTCATCCTTATTTGCTTCAGATAAAGAATATCCTTTTCCAATCTTAGCCGTCATGGTTATTTTCAGTTTTGCTTTCTCTGAAAGAGTTGCAATATGCAAATTTGGATTGAGGATCTCAACTTGTCCGTCATCGCTGATTATATCACCAGCGGTAACTTCTCCTTCTCCTGTAGCATCTATACTTATTGTTTTCGGTTCAATATCGGAAAGTTTAAGTCGTACTTCCTTTAAATTGAGAATAATCTCGGAAACATCTTCAAATACTCCTGGAATAACACTAAATTCATGCATTACGGTATTGAATTTCACAGAGATAATTGCAGCTCCATAAAGCGAAGAGAGTATTATCCGTCTTAAGGAAGTACCAATTGTTATACCGAATCCCCTTTCAAGAGGTTCACAAACAAACTTGCCGTAGGTGGGTTTACTCGTAACCTGAACCTTTTCAGGGTTTATCATTTCTCGCCAATTTATATACATAATTTCATTTGATGACATTATTGTATCTCCAAACTATTATATAGGATGTTCGAGTGTAAAAAGTAATCACATAATTAAATTATATCCCATATTCTGGAAGGAAAAGATGCAAATTGCAGCCCATAAAATCGATAAAGTGAATATAGTAATTTCAATTAGCTACAGGATAAAATGAGATTTTTATTGAATACAGGTTATAAAGAAAGTTATTTAGAATAAAGTTCTACTATAAGCTGCTCCTGGA
>JAUVVS010000198.1 GCA_030604545.1 Deltaproteobacteria bacterium
CGAAATCCGAAACAAATTCTAAATTCGAATGTTCAAATGCTCTAAACAACCGAATACCGAGGCTTTTGTTTTGAACATTGAAAAATTTGATATTCGATATTGTTTCGAGTTTCGATATTCGGATTTTTGCCTGAACGGGAGTTTTCGTTCAGGCACTAATTATTGCAGTAACCTTTTTGCTATACCATCCCAAGAAAATTTTTCCACGGCTATCCGACGCAACTGCTCCCCCACTTTTCTGCGAGCACTTTGAATCTCAAATCCATGAGGATATAAGAAAAATAGAGCATTTTGGACTTTATCTGGTAGCTGATCAATAAACTTATCCGGATCCATTCTCATAACTTCTGCCAGTTCGGTCGAGGCAGCCTCTACCTCGTCTACAACATCAAGGAGACCGGCATGGTAGTTGCAAAGGGGCAGCACACCTGCAGCCATTGCCTCAACGGCAACCATCCCAAAAGCTTCCGGCCATTTACTTGGCACAATAGCAAGACTTGCCAAAGGGAGAAGCTCACTTAGAGTTTTATGATCAAGGATTCCCGTGACGGTTATACGGCCAATTTCTTCCTGTGACAGCCTGCGAAACCATTTGCTGAAATCGATTTCTTTAACAAAATCTCCTGCCCGTGCATACGCTATGAAAGCGTCCCGGTCACCGCTTCCAAGTGCTTGAATCATCCCTTCTAAATGTTCACGATACGATCCGAAACCGACAAATATAAATCGAACCTCAGGTATTAAAGAAAGGATAGTTGGCACGGTAACAAGTATCTCTCCTACTCCTTTTACGCCTAAAAATTTTCCAAAGTATATTATAATGGGTTCATCTTCTAAAGGTAACGGCCATTTTCCCATAAGATCAGCGTCAGTGGCACGTTGATCGTATGTTTCCCCTAATTTGATCAGTGTTTTGTGAAAATCTTTATCCAATGATTCTATATGAGTGGGCATGCTGTCTTGATTTCGTCCATTGCTGTTCTTTTGGATCTCTTTTCTGACTTCATCTAAAAAATGCCTTTGCCCCGCTTTATGATCATCGCTCAACTTGAAAACATCAGGGTCCATCCCAGGAGATACGATTCTAAGTTTATTTTCTAATCCCAATTTTTTACTTCCCTCAGAGAAAACCTCCAGCACCCTATTCTTAACGTATTGTGATCCTACGAATATGCTCCTTGCAGCAGACAATCCTTCAAAAGCATATTCCATCAGATTCGGATTGGGAACCAATGTATATTCAACAGCACTGCCATGAATTTTAACATCAAAAGATACATCTAGATTTTCCAGGGCCCTTTTCGCTATGACCGGCCCGAAAATAGCATGATTGGCAAGAACCTTGTCGGCTTCCTGAAAAACAACATCTCGAATAGAAGATATGGTCATTTCAATATGATTCTCTATCTCCTTGTGAGTCATTTCCGGAATAGTTTTGACCTGAAATCCTTCATAACGATCAAAAACATAAACTGGCAGGAGATTGTTAATATTAGGCACAACAACGCGTATGGTGCCTGCTTTAGGCGAAAAGCTTGGCAGATTATCGCCCGGGCCAATGTATTCATTGACAAATTGGAGCAAATTGGCTTGCCGGTCCTGGCAAATAACAGTAACCGCATGTCCTTGATTTTTCCAGGCTTTGGCAACATTGGCAACATATATATTAGAACCCGTTCCCTGCAGTAAATATCCATGTAACAAAACCAGATGCATAAAAAATCTCACCTTTTCTGATAATTATTGATGGAAATGAGATCTACAGTATTTTTCCAATTGCTTCAAGAGTAACTACTCAGATATCAAGATTTCACCATGACTTGCCTTTCTTTATAAAAAAAACTATCCTGTTAATCCTGTCAAAAAAATAACTAAACTATTACAAATAAAAAAGCAGGAGGAGAAATGTCTGATAATAAAAATTTTCATATGACCCCGGATGATTTCCGCAAATATGGCAGAGCAGTGGTGGATTGGATTGCCGATTACTACGAAAGAATCGAATCCTTTCCAGTACTATCTCAGGTTAAGCCGGGACAAACTCGTGGTCTGCTTCCTTCAGAGCCACCCGCCCTTGGAGAGGCCTTTGAAAGCATTCTAAAAGATGTGGACAACCTCATTATTCCAGGGCTTACTCACTGGCAATCTCCTAATTTTTTTGCGTTTTTTCCGGCAAACGCTTCTGGTCCCGCCATACTTGGTGAGCTGCTTTCGGCCGGCCTTGGGATACAGGGTATGCTGTGGTCCACGAGCCCGGCTTGCACAGAGTTAGAGACCCATGTTCTTGACTGGCTTGTGGATATGCTTGGACTGCCGACGAAGTTTAAGTCTGATGCTGCAGGCGGCGGTGTTATCCAAGACTCAGCTTCAAGTGCTTCCCTCTGCGCCCTCTTGGCTGCCCGTGAGCGGGCCACAGAATATGGGAGCAACCAGCAAGGATGCGATGGACGTCTCGTTGCCTATGCTTCCACTCAAACACACTCCTCCGTTGAAAAAGCCGTCAAAATCGCCGGGCTGGGCAGCCAAAATCTTCGACTGATCCGGGTGGATGATCGCTTTGCCCTTCGTCCGGACGACCTTGTTAAACAAATCAAGCAGGACCGTCAGGACGGTCTCATACCTTGCTTTGTTTGTGCCACTGTGGGGACTACATCTTCTAATGCTATGGATCCGTTGTCTGAAATCGGTGGAATCTGCCGCGAGGAGGGCCTTTGGCTTCATGTTGATGGCGCAATGTCAGGCACAGCCGCCCTATGTCCCGAATATCGATACATGCATGACGGGATGGAGCTGGCGGACAGCTATTGTTTTAATCCTCACAAGTGGATGTTTACCAATTTTGATTGTGACTGTTTCTATGTTGCCGATCGGGAGATTCTGATAAAAACTCTGAGCGTGTTGCCGGAATACCTTCGCAACAAGGCGACTGAGTCAGGCGCTGTCATCGACTATCGGGATTGGCATATTCCTCTGGGTAGACGCTTCCGTTCCTTGAAACTTTGGTTCGTCATTCGCTACTATGGAGTAGAAGGCTTACGTTACCACATCAGGCGTCACGTTGAACTGGCTCAAAATTTCGCCAGGTGGATTGGGGAAACTGACCGTTTCGAGCTTGTCGCGCCTGCACCCTTGAACCTAGTTTGCTTCCGACACTTGGGCGGGGACACATTTAACCAGCAATTATTGGACCGCCTCAATCAAAGCGGCAACATATATTTAACTCATACAACACTAAATAATAAATACGTTCTCCGTTTCTGTGTCGGCCAGACCCATACCGAGGAGCACCATGTATATCAGGCCTGGCGGCAGATTCAAGAAACAGCCAAGGAACTTGAAAAGAGCGATTTAAGATAAGATGAGCCAACTACCACCCCTTGAAGAGGTGGCTTGAGGGGTGACTCTAAAAGGGTCTTGTTTATCTCTCACCCCAGAGAGCACCACGAGATTCTAATGGTGTTACAGAAAGAAACAATTACGTTTGTTATGTGTCCTCTGCGGTGAACTATTACAATAAAAAGTGGTATCATCTAAATATATAACACAAGAGACGGGTTAGTACAATTTCAACAATACCATTTTGCCTGTTGCAAGATTGAAATGAATTATGGTATGTTTTTTTCATTCTTTTTTAAAGGCAAGATAAACCCCGGTTCAATAAAAATTAATTTAATGGGACAAGCAGGATTACCATTTTATTTTCGAAAAAGAATGCAATATCATGTTCATCCTGCTTGCCCCGTTAAATCAATTTAACTATAAACCTTTTCAAGAACAATTTATGCACGTTTTAGCTTTTATTTAACCGGGGTAAATCCCGTCTAATTTAAATGGAGAAAAAGATGAAACCAAAAGTAAAAAAAGTAGTTTTGGCTTATTCGGGCGGATTAGATACATCCATTATCATTCCTTGGCTTAAGGAAAATTACAACTGTGAAGTTATTGCCTTTGCCGCAGACCTTGGACAAGGCGAGGAATTGGAAGGGCTTGAAGAAAAGGCAATTTCAACAGGCGCCGGCAAATGTTACATTGAGGATTTAAGAAAACCTTTTGTTGAAGAATACATCTGGCCGACGTTGAAAGCCGGGGCTATTTATGAGGGACAATATTTATTAGGAACATCCTTTGCCAGACCCTTAATAGCCAAAAGGCAGGTGGAAATTGCAGCCATGGAAGGCGCTGATGCCGTTGCCCATGGCTGCACGGGAAAGGGAAATGATCAGGTCCGTTTTGAACTGACATACAAGGCATTTAATCCGAAGCTCCATGTCATCGCACCCTGGAGAGAATGGGATATTCGTTCCCGCGAAGATGCAATTGCCTATGCAGAAGAAAGAAATGTTCCGATTAAAGCATCAAAGGATAAAATTTACAGTAATGACCGTAACTTATGGCATATCAGCCACGAAGGAGGAGATCTGGAAAATCCGTGGAATGCACCAAAGGATGATATGTTTGTAATGACAAAATCTCCGGAAGAGGCGCCGGATAAACCTACTTTTGTCGAGATAGGCTTTGAAAAAGGTATACCGTGTGCCGTCAACGGAGATCCTATGGAAGCTGTACCCCTCATAGAATGCTTGAATAAAGTCGGCGGTGAAAACGGTATTGGACGTGCGGACATTGTTGAAAATAGACTTGTCGGCATGAAATCGCGTGGTGTTTATGAAACACCTGCAGGAACCATCTTGTATATTGCACATCGAGAACTTGAGAGTTTGGTGCTCGACCGCGACACAATGCATTTTAAGGAAATGTTAGCCCCCAAATATGCAGAATTAGTATATAATGGTGCATGGTTTACTCCTCTTAGGGAAGCGCTGGATGCATTTGTA
>JAUVVS010000067.1 GCA_030604545.1 Deltaproteobacteria bacterium
CCTTCCACTTGCCCTTTTTGTCCTGCGAGAAGTAACCGTTATGCACACCTTCCGCATCAAAAGGGAGCAAATCCTTATAAGCCGATTTTCCGGCAACTTCCCGATATGCCTCTTCAAACCACCGGCTGAATTTGCCTTTAAATGGGTTGCCGTCAGAATCATAGGCGCGGTAATTGGCCACCCTGTCAATAAAGATCAGGGAAAGGACTTTAATCCCTTTCTCTTTCAATTTTCTTTCCTTTAGAAAATGCTCTTCAACGGTCTTTTTTATCTGGACCTTCATTACCTCATCGGTAAGGCCTCCGAAGGCATCTCCCACAAAAACAGTTTCACCGCCTGAAAGCTCGATAAACCCTTCGGCAACGTCAATGCCGTTGATGATATAGCCGTTTTTATACATCTCCCTTTTATTGGACAACTCATATAGATCATCGCCGACTTTTGCCGTCACGGACTTCCGTTTGACCCCGTTCTTTGTGTTTACATCGATCCTGATTTTCGCGGATGTGCGGGTTTTTGTGGCATTTACCTTTTCAAGACAGATAAAGGCTTCATTAAAATCGTTTTCCGTGACAATGGAATCCACTTCTATCTGCTTGACCAGCCCCATGTCATAGGCTTTTACCGGGTCAAGGCTGTAGACCATATTGTAATGGCTGATATGGGTGGCGGAATAGCGCAAGGTGCAGAGCGGATTTAGGTTGTAAATGGCCTTTTTCCTGATGTCCGTTTCCATATTCTGCGGTTCGTCCACGATCACAATCGGACCGGTCGCCTGAATAAACTCTACCGGTCTTTTGCCTGTCAGTTTGTCATTCGGTTTGTTTATGATGTTTTCGTCCTTGGCGAAGGAATCAATATTGATGACAAGAATCTGAATGGTGTTGCTAATGGCGAAATTCCTTAAATTGGAAACTCGCCTGGAATCATACACCTCAAAGTTTGCCGGGATTTTGTCGTAGAGGTTCTGGAAATGGTCAAAGGTGATTTCAAGGTTTTTTAACGCGCCCTCACGGATGGCAATGGAAGGCACAACGATTACGAATTTCCTGAAACCATAGTTTTTATTCAGTTCATAAATCGTTCGTAGATATACATATGTTTTTCCGGTTCCGGTTTCCATTTCAATGGAAAAATTCATTCCGTCCAGTTTATCAGAAATATTTAACTCATTTTTCTTCTGTACTTTCTGAACATTTTCAAGAATCTGCTCCTTGCTGATGGTCAACCGGTTGCCGACGCCGCCTTCCTGAAACATATAGTTATCATCGTCAATAGCAAAACTGAAGTCCCCATAGTTTAAGGGCTGGCCCTCGAAAATGCCGACAGTGGAATTAATGGCGTCAAGCTGGAATTGCGGGTTGGGATCGAAATGGAGTTTCATCTATTTTTTTCCGGTCTTTTAATTATGGCAACAAATATTTCACCTTCGATGTCGTTTATGAAATCAATATATGGGTAGTGCTTTAATGCTCTTCTTATTCCTGTTCCTATCCCCCTGTACGGCAATTCCTTTGTGGCAAACGAGGCGATAATATCGTTTCTGATATTGGAGTTTCCGCTTTTAATATTTTCAATGGTCAAGTTGTTGGGTATTCTTCCCGGACTAATGATTTCAACCCTATCGTCAAAAACAAACAATCTTATTGGCGCATTGATGAAATAATTTCTGTGTATCAGTGCATTCACAATCAATTCTTCCAAAACTATTGGAGGTATTTCCAGATCGCCCAATGTATTGATGCCTTTGTCTTGCTGCGTGTATTTTAGATTCCTCTTTAGAAAATCCATTGCACCCTCAAATTGCAATTTCAATTTTCCTTTTATATCCACATTATCCCGGTATTTGTCTCCCGCGGGGTCATTTCCAACAAAACATACCGCCTTTATAATAAATGCAGATTTGTATTTTTCCGGTTCTTTACTAAATAATAGCAACCCGGCAAGATTTAGATTGCTGTCTTTTGCCAGATTAAGGTTATTCATCGACTGTATTAAAGGAAGGTCAGATCTTTCTATATCTTCGTCAAAATTGTTTTTGTAGAATGTTTTAAAATAATCAAGGTCAATATCATTTTCTGTTGTTCCTGTAACGGGAACTTCATCTGCATGAATAAGGTCGGAACTTTGAAACAACCTTCTTAATTCCTCTTTGGAAGTAACCCGCCTTTTGTCTGAACCACTTTTCACCCATACCATGCCATTATTATCCATATACGGTTTGTCAGTTCCTTCTGTAATATTGACTATCATTAAAAGGTTGTCACCGACTTTTATATTCTCAGTAATGGGATTGATAGGATTCTTCACATTGTTTGTTGCGGTATTGCTAACCAGTTCGTTAAGACGTTTAATGTCATCGATTGATAATCCAACAGGCTTTCCATTATCATCTGCGCCGATGATAATCATGCCACCTTTGGTGTTAGCAAAGGCAACCATTTCTCCGGCAAGAGATACAGCATTGGTAATGTTTTCCTTAAATTGATGCTGGCTGTCTTCGCCTCTTTCTAATATTTCTATTATTTCTAATGCTTCCATAGTTCGTAAATCCTTTTGCGTTGATTAAATGCTTCTTCTCCACCTTCCATTATGTCCACTATATCATTCTTGATGCTTATTTCATCAATGCTGCCTTGATTCGTTTGTATTTTTTCCAACACATATCGGCAACTAATTATCTGTTCGCAATCTCCTAAAACTGGTATATTTGGATTGTGAGTAGCAAAGATGAATTGGGTATCGTTTTTCAGGTTTTTCAGCACTTTTATTACATCGTCATAAATAGTCTGGTTGTCCAAATCATCTTCAGGTTGGTCAATAATAATAAGGTGGCTATCCTTTAGCGTTAAGAGGAATATTATCAATGCCGAAGCTCTCTGGCCTAATGAGTGTTCGTTAAGCGGTCTGTCCCTGTAAATGATTTCAAATTGGTCGGGCACTCTGAAGGTTAAAAACGCCGCAAGGTTTGAATTAAAATATTCCTGAAAAGATAATAGTTGACTGCCACCGGAAAGCGCATCTTTCAGCTTACTTTCCTTTTTTTCAAGATCGTTATTCACTTCAATTAAATCATTGTATTCATCTACGATTGTTTTAATATTGTTGTTTCTAATCCTACTACCTCTTAGTTTGTTTTCCAAGTATGATTTGAAAACACTTTTGTTTCCTTTGAAAGCCACATTAATTTTTATAGATTTCTGCTCTTTGTTTATCCTGTCTATTTCATTTTTAATTATTTCAAACTCCTTGTGCCAGAGTTGTTGGAGTTCGGTTAACACTTTTTTCAATTGGGTTTTATAGGTTGCTTTTTTCTTAGCCAATTTTTCAATTTCATTCAGTTTTGCATTGGTGAGGTCAAGGTCTTTAGTGAATTTCACATAGTCGTCCGGCTGAATATTCGGCAGTTTTATTTCGCGTTTTATTTCAGCAAATTTTTCTTTCAGTTCCTCATATCTCTTCCGGAATTCATCTTCTATGCGCTGGAAGGTTTTATGTTCTGCAATCAGCCTTTTGCTAATGTCTTCTATTTGACCAAACAGGTTTTGGAAGGATTCAAAGGATTCGTAGAGCTTTTTGAATAATTGTTGATTCTCTTTGGATTCATATTTGGTAAATGTTTCAAAACTTTCCTTGTATTCTTCTATAAGTTCATCAAGGCTTGCCAAAACATTTTCCTCAAACTCTCTCATCCGTTTGATATGGTTAGCATCCTTATTGAACCCAATTTGCTCTTCCAGTTTTTTATCAATTTTATAATCTTTGAATTTCTGCAAGTTGTTCTCTAACTCAGCTTTCTTTGCCTCTATATCCGGCTTCATGTCTAAGTTTTTATCAATCTTCTTTATTTCAGAGAGTATGGAATAAATCTCCTGACTTTTGTTATCAATCAATCTTTTTTGTTCTGTAATTCGTTCGCCTATCAGGTTGTTCATGAGGTATTCTGTTGACAGGGAACTACCGATTTTGGAAAGGTCTTTCTGTCCGAAATAAACTGGCTTAGCTATGATTGCACTGGCTTTTAAACCGTACTGCATTTCTTCCCCTTTATATATTGTAGTGCTTTCTCCCAATATTTTTTCTGCACGGTATTCATTTCCCTGGTCGTCTACAAGTTCCATCATCACCTTGCCGCCACTTCCAATAGTGCTGTTAACCAGTTTTGTTTTGTATTCCCAATCAAGATTATTCTCTTCTGTAATATTTATATCTAAAAAATATCGAATTGATTCAAGAATGGAAGATTTACCGCTGCCCCTGATTCCAATAAGGTTATTCATGGAATGATTCAGGTAAATAGTTGTTCCATCTAATTTACCTCCATTAAATGTAACAGACTTGATGTAACCGTTTTTGGTTTCAGGAGGGGCAGGAGCAATCCTGTAGTCTTTGTCGAGTAGCGCAAATTGCAATGCGTAAAAGTTGAAAGCGCCGAGTTTAAAATATGTCTTATGTGTTCCAGCGCCTATTCCTTCAATTCCTTTATGTGCGTCATCGCTACCCTCAACAAATGCGGGTACGTTTTTCCCCAGTATTTCATCCAGTTTTTTCCTGTTGTCATAGTTTCTTGATTTCTGAAGTCCAAGCACCTTGCGCTGAAACGCATTGCTTTTCAGGAATTCTTCCAGATTACGACCTTGCAATTCTTTGAAGATTCCGTTGCTATCATCCACGTGTGCCATAATAATAAGATAATCCTTTTTGTAGGAATCAAGGTTTTCAACTGCTTCTTTCATCCCGAATTTTGAGTTAGGATAGTTAGGCGAATCGTAATTGGGAATCCCTGCAAAAGCCGTTGTAATGAAATCTGCTATGTAATTTCGGTTTTCAGTGTTGTCTATCCAGTCATAACTGAATACGATCAGCAAATGAATTCCTTTAGCTCCGTCTTTACAGGAAAACTCTATGCCGGGCAGCAGGAAGATTTCTTCTTTATTGGCCGCTTTACGCAATGCTTTGAATTCAGGCAGGTCAATTTTGTTATGGTTGGTGATTACACCAACCCGAATATCTTGTGCTTTTAATTGAGCAGTGTATTTGACCACAAATTCATTAGGATTGTCGGCGTATTTGAATTCACTGTCTGCTTTAGTATGCAGGTGAAAATCTGCCCTGAGCCATACAGCACCATTTTTGAAAATATTATTCTCGTTTGCCATAATTTTACACCGCCTTAAACTCAATCCCCGCATCTTTCATCTGCAATGCGGTATTGGTTTTTAATTGGTCGTTGTTATTAAAAAGTCTGTCAAGGGTAATGACTTTATTGGGATTTTCAGCTATGACTTTTTTGATAATGCCCGCATCCACTTTTTCAAGCATCAGGGCTATTTCGCTGTCATTCACGAGAGCATAACCGTTCTTTGCTTCAATTTTTGCGGTAAGCGGAACGCCGGATTTGAGGAGAAGTTCATAAAGGACATCTTCGGTTTTCGCGTGTTCATCCAGCGGTTCAATGTGCTGTTGCAACTGTTCGACAAGCTCTGCTTCGGTTTCTATTTTCGAGCGCCAGATTTTGAAGTTGGATTCCCGGAGTTTGAATACCTTGAAGCCCAAATCCTGTTTGCTGTCACCAAAATCAAGCTTACTGTCCTGTTCTTTCTTGATTTTTTTGATTACCCGTCTAATACGTTCCTTGCCGATTTCGGCAATAGTCTTATAGCCTGCCTTGAAGGCTTCTGATTTTTTATCGCATTTTTCGGGGAGTTGAACCATGATGAAATTGCGGCTGCCGTTGTCTTCCTTGTTGAGGTCAAGGACGGCGTGGGCGGTAGTGGAGGAACCTGCGAAAAAATCTAGAATTATGTCATCAGATCCCATCCCCATGAACATAGCCTTTTTTATTAATTCCGTAGGTTTAGGATATGCAAAAATATTTACACCTGATATTGAATTAAATTCTTTTGTCCCTTTATCAATTGATCCAGAATCATTGTAGTCCCAAAAATTTATTGGTACTAATCCTTTCTTTAATTCAGATAAAAAGATCTTTAAGCGGGGATATTTGTGAGTCCCTTTCTCTCCCCAATATAGCCTATTTTCTTTACAATACTTGATATATTGTCCATAACTGTATTTCCAAGAATTGGTCGGATGCTCAATTATTTTACCTGTAATCGGATTCTTAATTTCGTAGCATAAATTGGGTCTTTCATCGCGAGTTCTTTGACTAACATATGAAATGCTTGTCCAAACACCTCGTGGATCATTATCAAGATTTTTATAGTCTTTATTAGAGCTCTCGCTCCTAGGCTCTCTCAGATCAGTAACGGCTTCGGTTTTTCTATATAATATTAAGTATTCAGCAACATTATTCATTAACTTTGCATCATTACTTCTTCCAGCCCTTTTCCTCCACGTTATTTGCCCTACAAAATTCTCCTCCCCGAATACCTCATTCATAATCATCCTGAGATTATGCACTTCATTGTCGTCAATCGAAACAAAGATCACCCCGTCATCACGCAGAAGATTCCTTGCCAGAAAGAGGCGCGGGTACATCATGGATAGCCAGTTGGAGTGATAATGGCCGCTGTCCTTGCTGTTTTTGCGGAACAGTCCCTCGCGGGTCATGTAACCGGTTTCGTCCTTGTCGCCGATCCGGCCCAAGTACTCCTCTCTGGTCTCGGAAAATTTATCGGGATAGATAAAGTTGTCATTGCCGGTATTATAAGGCGGGTCGATATAAATCATCTTGATTTTGCCGAAATAGGACTTCTGCAAAACTTTCAGAACTTCAAGATTTTCGCCTTCAATAAAGATGTTTTCCGTGCCGTCAAAATTAACGGACTCATCCTTGCAGGGAACAAGGGTAGCCGTGGTTGACGACTGCAAAACCCTGAACGCATCCGATTTTCCTGCCCAGTTTAACACATACCGCTCGTCTTTAAATTCAATATCCTCGCCCAGAGCGGCCTTAATCTTTTCCCAGTCGATTTTTTCTTCCGTGAATGCTTCGGGAAGGATTTCTTTGAGACTGTTCAGCTTTTCCTCAGTCACGTTCAATGATTCTCCATCCATTATACTCAAACTCCTTGTTCCATTTAGCCGTCACGAACGTCCCGCCTGCGCGTCTATCTCGACAGGAATGTCAAGGTTTTCTTAAAATGTCATGAGTGCCTGCTTTTCGCAAAATATAGGAACCTTTTATTATTTGAAAAGTAAAACGGTACGAAGCTGTTATCCTGCCTTCCCAAATATTTCTCGGATCTTTCATTTTTTTAATGTTTAAGGAAGGATGTTTTGGATTGGACAGCAGTAACTCAAGCTGCTTATCAACGGTTTCCTGTATTTCCAGCGGCAGTCTGCGATAATCCCGAATAAAATTTTTAGTAAAGTTCAGCTTCATCATATTTTGGCGGTTTTCAATGTCTTAAGAGCGTCTTCAATATTATCAAAAGGCCCCAAAACATCTCCATTGGCAATATCCCTGTCTGCTTCCGCTTCACTTTCCTGCCACTCTTTTGTATAAAAATAGGCCTGGTCCGGATGCACCATCTTGACCGGTTTTAAAACTATTTCACCGTTGTGCCTTTCCGCCTCCAGATAGTCACCCTCTCCTATTTTTAAATACTTGCGCAAACTGTTGGGTATAGTGATTTGGAAATTTCGTCTTACTTTGATTAAAGGCATTTTTCTCACCTCATGTTTTGTATATTCATGGCTAATATTTTTCTAATTTCTTAATTTCATAATATCGCAAATAAGCCATTTGTCAATCTGTTTCTTTATGCATGTCAGAAGCACGTAATATGTCCGGAGTTGTAGCACGTAATATGTCCGGTTTATAATGGGTCACCAGGAGGTGGCCAATGAGACGGACAGAGATATTACAGGAGATCCGGAAGGTGCGATTTGAAGAGGTGTATGGAGTATGGACGGAGAGAAGATTGAGTCAGGAAGAAGCAGCGCGGATACTTGGGGTATGTACCCGGACGTTCCGGCGTTACATTGATCGTTACGAGGAAAGCGGGCTGGATGGATTGCTGGACAAGCGTTTGACGCAGACATCATCACGTCGAGCCCCCGTGGATGAAGTTATAGCGCTTGCCCGGCAGTATGAGGGTCGGCACCGGGGCTGGAACGTGAACCATTTTCATTCATGGTATCGGCGTGATGGAGGGCAGAGGAGCTACACCTGGGTCAAGAACACGCTTCAGTCGAGAGGATTAGTTTCCAAGGCTGCCAGGAAAGGTACACATCGGAAACGCCGTGATC
>JAUVVS010000040.1 GCA_030604545.1 Deltaproteobacteria bacterium
GAGCAAACAGCGGCCTATCTCTTTACAGGTAAAAAGATGAGAGATGAGTTTTTTGACTTCAGCGATCAAGCGGTATCTCTGAATCAGAAGGGTAAACCTGTTGTCGTCGAGGCGATGAACAAGCATCTTGATGAATCGATACGATACCGTCGCAGGAATGTGAAGCGGCGCTACATAATCCAGCACGAAGCCCACCGCATGGCCAATATTCTTCTTGCCGAAACTGGAGAGAAGAGGCCTGACTGGCTGGAGATAAAGGAATTTTAAAAAACGCAAACCAAATTCCTTTTTGCCTGCATCTTTCCTCTCCTACTGGACAGGTTGTTCTATCATTGCTTCCCTCCCTTGGTGGGAGGGATTGAGGGAGGGGGAGAACTAATGTCAGTCCTCATCTGGATCATCTACGATATCTCAGACGACAGAACCCGGAACAAAGTCGCCAAGGAATGCAAGAAATACGGCTTAATCAGAGTCCAGAAGAGCGTATTTCTCGGCAAACTCAAGACAAATCGCGTTGATGAACTGGCGGAAAAGTGCCTTGACCTTATCAATGATGAGGTAGACAGCTTGTATCTATTTCCATTCTGCCAGGAGGATTTCAGACAGATCAAGGTAATGGGACAGGGATTTGATAAAAAGCTGGTAAATGACGAGGTGCTGGCACAGTTCTTTTAATTCAGCCTGGATTCATATAAAGTAATCTTGAATAAAAGTAAGATACATTATATAATGTAGGAAAATACGGAAAAGGGAGGACAATATGCCCATTGCAGTACTAACATCAAAAGGACAGATAACGGTGCCAAAAGAGGTGAGAAAGGCATTAAACCTGAAACCATCCGAAAAGGTCATTGTAGTTGTTGAGGGTGATCAGGCGGTCATGAAACCTCTGAAGGGCAATATTCTTGATATCGGAGGCTCGGTAAAGATACCGGATAATGAAAAACCTGTAGATTTTCGCAAAATCAGAGAAGAAGTCAGAAAAAAAGTCGCTGAAAAAACAGCTACGGGCAGGTAGGTTATGAAGAAAAGATTTATTGATACAAATATATTCCTCAGGTATCTGACCAAAGACGATCCTTCAAAGTATGATAAATGTAGAGAAATATTTAAAAAAGCGATTGAAGGCAAAATAGCGCTTGTAACATCCGGGATGGTAATTGCCGAGCTGATATGGACACTTTTGTCTTACTACAAGATTGCAAAAGCTGATATTGTTGAAAAAGTCACTATCATAGTCAGTACTGAGAACTTATTCATTCCCGATAAAAATATCATTGCCGATGCCCTTGTCCTCTACAGTAGAAAGAATATTGACTACATTGACGCCTATAATGCGGTCTTTATGAGATATCATGGTCTCGATGAAATCTATTCATATGATAGAGATTTCGATGCGATTGAAGGTATCAAAAGGACGGAGCCATAGCAACGTTAGGGAGAGCTGATGGTGTTAAGAAGTTCTGCCTGATAGGGAACACTTGAAACTTATCGATGAACAGGTAGAGTTATTAAAAAACATATGTTTTCATCTATGACAGCCAAAACAATTTTATCTTTCAACGAAAAGAAGAAAGTCTGTGGCTCAACTTTATGGACCTGGTCGGAAATTTTAAGATAGATTTGGATGAAAGCAGGGAAATACTTAAGGATGTGAATGAAATAGAGAGAAAAAGAATGCTCGCATGAGAGATAAAAAGCTGATGAACGATGAAATTTTGGCAAAATTTATTCTCTGATGATTTCATGTTCCAATTGACAGAAGATGAGTTTGAAATCTTGAGGTTACAAACTGTGCCCTCAAGATGGGGAGGATGTCAGCCTATGGGATTTTGAACTGGCAATCAATATCAGAGAAGTTTAGTGGGTTTAAAAATAAAAAGCAGAGCAAAAACCCCAGAAAGAGGCTGGAGATAAGGGTGGGAATAGCGGTTTGAAGAGAGATGCACAAGTGAACCCAATGAAGATCGAAAAAGCGGAATTATGGATTAATTGTGAAAAACCATTGGAATTCCCAGACGGAAAGGCTTTGCGTGGATTCTTTGGAAACCTGTACAGGAACCGACCGGAATTTCACCATCATAGCGGAGATAATTTAATCTACAGTCATCCTTTGATTCAATATAAAATGATTAATAAATCTGCTCTAATAGTGGGATTAAAAGAAGGGGCTTATTTGTTGAAAGCTATTCCCAAACTTGACCACATCGAATTCCATCACCGAAAATACGCTATCTTAGAACAAAAATTGAAACCCAGCACTGTTTTTTGTGGCCTAACGTCGGAACCTATCCATTATCGGTTTGCAACTCTTTGGGTCGGTCTAAACGAAAGAAATCATGTTGAATATTTACGAATTAAACATAGAAAAGACCTGGTTAGCAATCTTTTGCTGAGGATTCTGGTCGGCAACCTTCTTTCTATGTGTAAATCATTAAGATATGTGGTGGAACAAAAGATTGAAGCTGTTCTTGATTTAGAAGAATGCGAAAAGGTGAGAATAAAACAAGGTGTGGAAATGGTAGCCTTTACTGGCGAGTTTACAGTAAATTTTAACATCCCGGATTTTTGGGGAATTGGGAAATCTTCCGCACGGGGCTATGGAACCGTCATCAGGGGGTAAACGTGATGAAGCAGCAAAATAGAGATATTGAATTAACGTTTAAAAAATTAGGCCACTTCTGGTTGGATTCAGGCTTGATTGGTCTTGTAAAGATGCTTGAGGAGGTTAAAACCGATATTCAAATTAGCGTAAGTGACGATAAACTTGTGTTAAATGGTACAAGTGACGATCTGCAATCATCTTTAGAAATAGCCTATGATAATTTAGTATCCGGTTACTACGACCTATCGACCAAGAAACAGGAAACGGATATTTCTTCTTACAATTTTTATTATGATACAGAACAAGATAAGTTTATTCCCTTTCCCAAGAAAAAGGCTGTGGGTATTGCCTCTATTGTTTGTGATCAAGCGCCGATTCCTACCGGGAAAAAATTGAAATGGAAAGAAAAGGGTGAAAACTGGAAAAAGCAAAAAAAGGAAATAGTCGTTAGTGAAAATAAAAAGGTAAAGAAAACCCGCCCCCACCTTCCCGATCTCGATCAAAAGGAATTAGATACGCATGGATTAGATGAAACGTCGTACAGAACACTTCAAAAAATAATGGATTCTTTTCTAGACAAACATGGATTAAATGTCACGACCTCTGGGTTGCTGATAGACGGTCCTCTCCAAGCACGGCCAAAAGTAAGGATTAAAATTAGTAGCGGAAAATCAAAAGGGAATTGCTATATCTGTGGTGAACCTTCCAATTTATTAGAAGATGCTAATCAAACAATTTTTCCATTAATAACCGGTTCAAGTGGGGTACGTTCCTTCAATTCACTGGGAGGCAAGCCGGAGAAGATATGCTGGAAGTGTTCCCTTCTTGGCAAGTTTGTTCCCGTAAATGGCTTTTATCTTTCTCAGGGAGACAATTTGTTTGCTTTCCTGCCCTATTCAACATCTCTGGAAAAAATGTCGGATGTTTTTGTACCTTTACACGAAGCAGAATACAAAGATCCAAATTTATTTAGGAATTTTGATCATCCATTGGGAGGTTACTTCCAGCGGTCTTTTGAGGTAACTTTTGCTTTTCTTTACACATTGTACACGAAGTTACGCCAGAAAGCTAAACAGGATGATGAGAATGCTGTATTAGACTGGGAGGAGATGCTGAAACTAACGACTTCAAAAGCGCCTTTGGATTTTTTTGTTCTACATATGGAATCAAAGGGACAAACAACTATGGGCAAAATGGCCTGGCTTTTTAGAGATTCGGTCTACTTTTTTAGATTGATGAATGAAGTTGGACAGGCCGGTATTGATATGCGAGAGGTTATGCGAATGTTTATTGATTTCACTCAAACGAAAAATGAAAATAAAACATTAACCCGCAATAGAGTGTGCGAACGGATTTTAAAGAAACAGACTATCCTTGATCTTACCGAGACCCATGTATTTCGAACAAACTTAAACTACTTTAAACCCTTGTTAGATTTTTTGATCATTTATGAATCAATAGTTCGAAAGGAGGATGCTATGACAAAAGAAGAGCAGGAAGCTGCCGTGACATTGGGTAAGCGTGTTGGAATGGCAGTTGGAGGAGAAGGCAAAAAGGGGGATTTGTATGCCTTGAGAAAAACCCGTACAAAGACAGACTTTCTTGAACAGTTGAACCGGCTACAGTTTAAACTTGGTAGCAGTTTTACTGTTCCACCAGGCGTATACGAAGGAAAACTTACAGACGAAAACTTTAAGGAATTCAAGCCATTCTGTATGATTCCAGCACTCAACAGTTTTAATGTTGCACAATTTAAATCACAGAAGGGAGGTCAATCATGAAAAATGCAAAGGCTTTAACCATTACATATCTTACTCCTGTTTCCTTTGCCAGTCTTAACGGTTCTGATAAGGAAGCGGAAAATATTTCCAGTATTAAGAAATTGAGTCGGGGAATTGAGCAATTTCCCTATGGATCTTCTCAATGGGTGCGAAGGGCGCTACGTGATCAGTTAGCTAACCTTGGATGGACTTTGTCTGAGGGTAAAGCAGCTGAAATTGCAAAGGGTGCTGCCACCACTAACCAGGAGCCTGATAATTATATAGATGATGACTTGTTCGGTTTTATGGGAACCGTAAAAGGCGAAGCTGCTACCACGCGGACCTCGCCTGTCAGGGTATCTCCTCTTGTTTCGCTTAATAAATATGAAGGTGATCTGGATTTTGGCACAAACTATATGGGAGTGAAAGCAGGGGGTAATCCCAATATCTTTGAAACGGAGATTCATTCCGGCATTTATCGAGGCACGGTACTTATTGAACTTGATCGTGTCGGATGTGGTGATGGATTCAAGGAGAAAGAAGAACTAAACTCCGGGGAAAGATCCAAACGGGTTAGCAGCTTGCTTGATGCCATGAAAAACTTGTGGTCATCCGGTAGGCAGACACGCTTTCTGGCAGACATTTCCCCGAAATTTATTGCTGCAGCCATGCTTACTACAAAAAATCCAATCTTTTTAGAGTCAGTAATTCCTGCGAATGATGGTGTGAATATCGCTGTTCTGCAAGAAGTTTCAAAAGATTTTGAGGATGAAATCAAGGCTTCAGTCTTTGGCGCGAGAAAAGATATGTTTTCTGCTTTGCCGGAAGGTACGATTGCAATCGGTGAAGCATTTAATACAATGAAAAAATGGGTAAATGAGCATTACAAGTCTTGAGGTGAGCTTATGTATCTTTTTAAACTGAAGGCTTTTGCCGTCACCGCTTCGTTTCGCATACCTGAATCTCATACGTTCCAGCAGACACTCCCCCTACCACCAATAACTACCTTGATCGGCTTGGTGGGCGCTGCTGTTGGGCTGCGTTTTGAAGATGCAATGAAATTCAGAGAGGATAATAAATTGCTGCTTGGTATAATCGGTACTCATCAGGGGGAGTTCAAAGATCTCTGGAAGTATCATAAAATTAAGGCAAGTGAAGTAATATCGGATGTGCTCGTAAGAGAATACCTAACAAACTTTGAAATGTCATTGTACGTTGGTTCACAAAATGATGATATTGTGAGGCATGTAAGAGAGAGTTTTTTGTCCCCATGTTACGCTTTAAGTGCCGGCAATAGTGACGATCTCTTGAAAATTCAGCAGATAGGTGAATTAAAAAGTGCTGATGAGATTCCTCTCTTGGAATTTAAAAACACGGTATTACCTGGCGACCATGGTACGAATTTTGATTCGGCAATTGACCTGGAAAAGGTGCCGATTACAGAAACTATCAGAGCGCCTCAGGTTTATCTTCTCCCAACAGCTTTTAACTTCAATGGCTTAGAACGCCGTGTAAGTGAGAGAAAGTCTTTTACCTTTGTAGGTTCCCCGATACGATTAAAAGATCCGATACCAGGCTTCCAAGTTGAAGAAGAGGCTATTGTTCTAATATGACTGTATTCTATGCTAAACATGATCAAACTTATCATCAACATCTTGAGGCGGTATATATTGCCTGGAAAGAGACAATTACGGCAAAGAGCCATCTTATTGAAAGATTAGCTAAAAAATACAATTTCTCTGTAGAGCGCTTTTTACAGGGCTCACTTTTAACTGTTGTTTTTCATGATATTGGCAAGATGACAAAGACCTTTCAGAATATGATGGACGCTATTCGGAATGATGAAACGTTCGACTGGAGGAATAATTATCGGCATGAACTGGCATCTTTTCCCTTTGTTGTAGCTGCGTGGAATGAGTTCAACCAATTCTCAAATTTGTCACAAGTTCCCGTTGAAGCACTGGCCGTTGTTGGGCATCACAAGCCGCTTAATACCGATCTCACATCATTTGACAGGGAGAGCGTTGGTTTTCCAGATTATGTGGCTGGCGGATTAGAAGAAGCTTATAGCTTTGCAAGAGAAGCATTTTTGCAAGAGGGTTGGTCATTACCTGTGTTGCCAGATAAAATTGAGAATCAGAATCCTTATTCTTTGCTGGCGAAACTTATAGGCTGGGATGGCCTTTTTGGAAAGTTATTATCAAAGGAAGAGCCTGAGAGGATTAGATCTCTCTATTTTTTGACAAAGGGCATCCTTCATTACGCTGATTGGCACGGGTCTGGCGGGACAAGTGTTAAGTATTCAATTACAAAATCTGCGGACGCGCTTATTAAAGACTTGGCCGAACATTGTCGGGGGAAAGGCATATCGTTCGATGGGCTGAGGCCATTTCAAGAACAGATGGGTTCACATTCGGGGCACCTTGTTGCTATTGCGCCAACTGGAAGCGGAAAAACGGAGGCTTCTCTACTTTGGGCACTCAAAAATTCTAATGAAATGGGTGGAGCTAAAATTATATACCTTTTGCCCACTATGGTCACAGCCAACAATATCTGGAATCGACTCTGCCAGTTTTTTGGACAAGAGAATGTTGGACTGACGCACTCTACAGCAAACCTGTTTTTAGAAGATAAGAGAGGTGAGGATGAAGCTGACCTATGGGAAAACCGCCGTAATATTCTCTTTGCTCAAACATTCATTAGTCCTGTTACTGTGGGAACAGTCGACCAACTCTTAACCACGGGTTTCAATGCCGGACGATGGGTTCTCAAGGAAATTAACGCTGCCAATGCGGTAATAATAATAGATGAGGTTCATTCTTATGACGGCTGGACTTTAGGTTTGCTTATTTCCTGTATTCGTCATTTCGCAAGTTTGGGAACTCGATTTTTGCTTATGAGCGCAACATTACCTGCTACACTTGTTAACCTTTTGCGATCAGAGTTGAAAGGTGCGGAGGTGATAAGGGAAAATACCCTGTTAAATGCTAAAAGAAGCACTTATCATTTGGAAGATCGCCAGATTGAGGAAGCGACCGAAGAGATTAAAGAAGCGGTCAAGAAAAAACGAAGAGTATTGATTGTGGTTAACACTGTCCAGCTCTGCCAAGAGTTGGCAGAACGATTCTCTGATTTTTCTCCAATCTGCTATCATTCCCGCTTCATTTTCCGAGATCGAAAAAAGAAAGAAAAGCAAATTGAAGATGCTCAATTTGTCATAGCTACCCAAGTGGTGGAAGTTTCACTCGATATTGATTTTGATTTGCTCTTTACAGAATGTGCTCCTCCTGACGCAATTGCTCAAAGGGCGGGAAGAATAAATCGCTATCGTGATCCAGAAAGAAACAGTCGTGTCTTTATTTTTCGGGCATCAGAGAAGAGTGAAAAAATATATAGTCCTATTAATGATCCAGATATTCTTGAGCGTTCCTTTAACGCTTTTAATCATGCACCTAATAACATGTCTGAACAGGATTTAATTCAGGTGGTCGATCAAGTTTACAAAGATTTCCGAATCGAAAAAAGAGAACATTATGCCAATGCGCTGGCGCAATACAAGCTTAGTCAAAAAGGTCGAATGGCAATACTTGACAGTCGGCTGGGAGAGGATGATCAGGAAATAACCAGACTTCAGAAATATGAAACTATTTCCGTAATTCCAATACTGTTTAAAGAAGACGTTTTGAAATTAAAACCGCAGGGAAGGCGATGGTATGAGGTAAAAATCCCGCTGTGGTACGCCATGAAACATAAAATTGAAGAAAGGGGGATTTTGTTCTGTGAAATGGACTACAATGATAAAATTGGTGGAATTCTCAAATCAAACGGAGAGTCCTCATTAATTTTTTAATGTAGAATTTTCCATGAAGGTACCCCCATGCTCGGCTTCCGCGGCACATTCTCCGTCAATTTCAATATCCCCGATTACTGTGGGATCGGTAAGTCGGTTTCACGAGGGTTTGGAACGGTGGTAAAATCTAAAAGTAAACGATGAGGCTGAGATGGGTGGAGTGGTTTTTACGGAGTCAGATAAACATCTCATGGGTGAACAATTGCCGCTATTTCAAGACAAGTATATGCTGTTAAACGGCGCTTCACAGGAATTGGCAAAACTCAACCTCCATGAGGCAAGAAAGGCTTTTCAACGTTTTATGAAACTTTTCAAAGGGATTGATTTCATAGATATTCGCAGGCAGATGAAGGATATGAATCCTTCATTATTTTCCAGATATATAAAGTACATTGAAAGCAGGGATCGACATAAGGGATAACTGAACATGGTCACCGACGAATTAGCGGAAGATATGAATATCAAGGATATCGACAATACCGGAACTGCATTTTCAATAACGGCATCGGATATTCTTGAGTTTCTATTCTGCCCGCGGTTCATTTATTTTCAAAATTACCTTGATATTCCACAGCATGAGGAAAAACGTTTCAAGGTTCAAAAGGGGCGCACAGTTCACGAAGACAAAGCAAGTATAAATCCGGAATATCTAAGAAAAAAGATCGGGTGCATTGAACGTAAAAAAGCTGTATATCTTTCATCTGAGAAGGGAATCCGGGGTATCGTCGATGAGGTGTTGTTCTTGAATGACGGCTCGGCAGCTCCGCTTGATTATAAGTATGCGGAATACAAAGATCGTACTTTCAGGAATCACAAATATCAGTTGACGTTTTATGCCCGGTTGATTGGCGAGCATTATCAAGTCCCTGTCAACAGGGGATATATCATTTACACGCGAAGCCGGAATAAATTAATAGAAGTTTCCATTACACAGAAGATGCATGGCGAATTGGATAACATAATCAGTAACCTTCTCGCTGTTATTCAGAAAGGAATTTATCCGAAACCGACGAAATATAAGGCAAGATGCAGCGATTGCTGCTACAGAAATATCTGTGAAAAGGTGATTTAAAAGAAAAAACGGAAGGAGGTCGGTAGGTTAACTTTACTCTGGTGGGTGCAGAAATGGGTATTTTAAGGTTTGAAATTACTTTTATGGGCCAAATAGAAGGAAGTGAAAAAAATTATAATTCCCTGTTTTCAAAAAGGGTTCACAGAAATTGCAATTGAAAAGGCCGATCCATTAAAACAAGGATTGAAACCGGAGTCGGGGTCAAAATGCTCATTGTCAATGCCTATTGAAAAGGCCGATCCATTAAAACAAGGATTGAAACTGGTAATCGAACCGGTCATGGTAATATTGCCAGAAGTATTGAAAAGGCCGATCCATTAAAACAAGGATTGAAACTCGCAGAAGCAGGCTCGATGAATTCAGTGCAGGAAATATTGAAAAGGCCGATCCATTAAAACAAGGATTGAAACACTTAGCCTGTAGATCGTTCAAAACCCTCTGGCGTTATTGAAAAGGCCGATCCATTAAAACAAGGATTGAAACCCTCAGCAACAAGGTTCCTAACTGTGCGCTTAAAGATTGAAAAGGACGATCCATTA
>JAUVVS010000030.1 GCA_030604545.1 Deltaproteobacteria bacterium
CAAAATTGCGGGCTGGGTATTATTCACTTCCAGAAGGTGGGGCCTCAGGGAGGGCGGATTGTTAGTTCTTCAAGCCATCATGTAACCGGATGGCTTGCTAAACATGGGAGACGTGATACTGCGGGTTGCCATTTCACTCGGGGCTGGATTGCCGGAGTTCTTGAGGCAATATACAATCATCCCCTCGATTACTATGCCGTAAAAGAACTGAACTGTAAAATGATGCGAGATGAAAACTGTGATTTTATTGTAAAGGAGGGTTAATTGGCAATTGACGGAAGAAAGATTCTCCATGCGGTTATGGAGGGAAGCCTGATTCGAGATGCAAAGGGGATTATCCCCCTATTTGGAGTCTACCTTTCCCTCTTTTCCGTGCAATATTATAATAAACTCTCATTTGACTTCGAAAAAAGGATGGGTAAAAGGAAAGAGAAGGAAGCAGAGGTATTACTCATTGAGGCTGCCCAGGAGTGTGGTTATGCAACTTTTCAGGGAATCCGCAATTCATGGGAGTGGGAGGAAATCGTAATGCCGATGATTGAAAGCAGAGAAGATCAGGTTTTCGGCTTTACTGCAGTGTCATTTGCTTTTGGCTGGGGTGATATGGAAGTAAAAGAGTTGATTCCTGATGAAAAGCTCTTAATACAGGTGAGTGATTCATACGAAGCCACCGGTTACATGCAGCTTCATGGTTCCGCGAATTCGGGGAAATGTTATATGCTAAGGGGCGTTGCAGCCGCTTTCATGGGTCTGCTTTATGGTGAAGATTACCCCGATGGATGTTTTAATTTTTCGGCAGAAGAACCGCTTTGCCGGGCCAAGGGAGATTCGTATTGTGAGTTCGTTGCTAGAAGATCATCTCATTAATGTATCCCTAATACAAAAGGGTGCTATTGACAAACAAGCATGCTGGGAATTTTTATCATGTGCTAAGGTGCTTTGTCCTGCTCACGGCAAGTACGGCACGGACTGTTGGCTTATTCCCAAAACACATTGCAGTAATTACATTGAAGAGGATTTTTTTCAAAAACTGTCCGTATGCCTTGCCTGTTCGTATTTTAAGGAAAGGGGAGATATTTATATAGGAGGATGGAATCAATTCTTTGCAAAGCAGATACAAAAATACAATATGAAAGCCCTTGAGCTGATATATCAAAAGGAAGAAAGTTTTGTTGAGATTTTAAACCGTATTCCGGATGGGCTTTTTACTACGGACCAAGAATGGCGAATTACCTACTTCAACCCTGCTGCAGAAAAGATTACGGGATTCTCGGCCTATGATGCAGTGGGGATGTACTGTAAAGATGTCTTTAAGAATTCAATCTGCGAAACAGATTGTGCTCTAAAGCGGGCTGTAAAATTAGAAAGTGACATTCATAACAGGGAATATGAGATTACAAATATCGATGGAAAAAAGGTTCCTATCATCTGTTCTACTTCAGCTTTTTGGGATAGCTCGGGGCGGATTACCGGGGGTCTTGAGATATTTAAGGATATAACCGAACAAAAGAAACTGCAGGAAGATATCGTTACCCGTGATAAGAAATATCGTCGCATTTTTGAGGGGAGTCACGATATGATTTATGCAACCAACCTGCCTGGGGAGCTTCTGGATGTAAACCAGGCCGGAGTGGAGATGTTGGGATACCGGAACAAAGAGGAATTGCTTGGCAGTGGCTCTGCAAGGAAGTTATACCGTGATCCTAAGGACCGAGATAAATTCTTAAAGGTAATTAACAAGAAAGGATACGTTAAAGATTATGAGGTCGATTTTAAAAAACGCGATGGCTCACCTATTCATGTTCTGATATCCAGCCGCCGATATGAAAATCCGGAAACAGGCGACATTGAATACGAAGGTATCATTAAAGACATCACACGGCGCAAGCGCACGGAAGAAGTTATAAAACAGCGAAACCTGGAACTTTCCATTTTGAACAGTATTGCTGTTGCTTTGAATTTTACAATGGATTTAAACAACATTTTGACGATGACCCTGAAAGATGTGCTTAAGGTGTTGCGTTTAAAACGTGGTGCGCTCTTTTTAATTGAAAGAGAAGAAAAAAAAATAACCCTTCAAATAAGGCATGGCCTTCCGGCAAAAGATTCCACCAACTCTGGGAAAATCATTTTCAAAGATAATTTGCTTAAAAAACATCTCTTAGAAAAGTATGTTATGCTTACACCTAAACCCACTTTTCCTTCTTTTCAGGTAAAATATCGAGATAAAGACGGCAAAGATATTTCCTGGTTAACATGTTTTCTTATTACCTTCAAGGGAAGGAGTGCTGGATTTTTTGGCCTAAGTATTCCACGTTCTCGCGTACTGAGCAAATATGAAATTCATTTGCTAGGCTCTTTGGGCAACTTTTTAGGAGGAGCCATTGAGAATACTCAACTGATGGAAACGATCCGTCTTCACCGGCAAGAATTAAGAAGACTTACTGAAAAACTTTTTCAAGGGCAGGAAGAGGAGCGGCGGCACATTGCAAGAGAGTTGCATGACGAAGCAGGCCAGTCACTGACGGCCGTAAAATTGGCTTTGGACAGGTTAGAAGAAAATGTTAAGGTGAATAAAAAAGATCTTGATGAGGATATTGACGAAATTAGGAAAATGATTGTTCGAACCTCTTCGGAAATCAGAAGCCTTTCCTTTCGCCTTCACCCAACACTATTGAGTGATCTAGGTCTGGAGCCTGCGCTGAGCCTTTATTTTAAGGAAGTAAGGAATCATTCAGATTTGGATATTAATTTCCATATGGTAGGATTTGATCATCGACTGGATCCGGACATTGAAACGGTTCTCTACCGATTTAGTCAAGAGGCGCTTACAAATACCTTAAAGCATTCCGGGGCCGAGGAATTTCGCCTTTCCATTATTAAAAGCTATCCCAAGATTATCTTTATGGCCGAGGATGACGGTGTCGGATTTGACGGTCAAATTGGGGGAAGTGATCGGAGGAGTTTGGGTCTGCTGGGTATGAGAGAAAGAGCTTCCCTTCTTGGCGGGATCTTTCAACTCCAGGGTCGACCTGGAGAAGGAACAAGGATTCGGATTGAAATTCCTTTAACTAAGGATGTGATCAATGGGTAAACCGATAAGAATCATGCTTGCCGATGACCATACGATTGTGCGCCAGGGCCTGGCACGTCTGCTGGAGGATCAACCGGACTTGAAGGTTATTGGAGAAGCCGTCAATGGCCGAATGGCCGTTGACAAGGCACTGGAATTAAAGCCGGATATCGCAATTATAGACATTGCCATGCCCCTTATGAACGGAATTGAGGCGGCAAAAAGAATAAAAAAGCATTTGCCAAAGACCAAAATCCTGATCCTTTCCATGTATTCCCATGAACATTATATCCATGAGCTTCTCGAAGCCGGCATATCAGGCTATCTCTTAAAGGATTCAAGCGGTCGCGACATTATAAGTGCCATTCATGCCGCAATGAAGGATGAGACATTTTTAAGTCCTTCCATTTCCAAGATGGTTGTGGATACCTATCTATCGCCCCGGAAGAGTTCATCCAAGGAAGAGCGATTCAAACAGCTATCCAACAGGGAAAGGGAAGTATTTCAGCTTATCGCAGAAGGGCATTCTACTCGGAAAATTGCCGATATGCTTTATGTCAGCGTAAGCACCGTAAAATCTCATAGAGCCAAGATTATGGAAAAGATAGGAGTTGACAATCCCATCCAGCTTGTTCATTTTGCCATCCAATTAGGACTGGTTGACCCTGATCTTTAGGTTCCACCTTTATTCGATTTTGGATTTTGGAATTCGGAATTCGGATTTAATGTATTCTATCAATTTTATAAATAAAAAAAGTGAGCAGACTTCGTCCCGCTCGGGGCGGGACTACGACGGCTGAAAGCGATTCCTCCAATCCGCAATCCGCAATCTAAAATCTAAAATTCTTGTAACATTAGGATTAGTTTGAAGAAAATAGGAATCATTACCCTTACAAGACAGAATAGTTTAGCGTATTCAGCTTTAAAAAGAATTGTTGAAAATTTAGGTTACACACCTGTTTGTGGAGAGGCCATCGGGTCAGATTGCCTCTTTTTTTCTTTAGAAGAACTAACTTTGGTGGGTTATGATTTCTTGGGTGATCTTTTTAAAAAAACAGGGCTTGCTGAAGTTGATACAATTTTAATTTCCGCTCCTTATTCTATAAGCTTGCTTGTCTTACCAAAAGTTATGTGGTGTTTGAGAAGTATAAGTTCTGCCCCTATCATCCTTGGAGGTAATGAACCATCCAATAATTATAAAAATATCATGTCATATGGATCTTCAACTTTCGCCAACAAAATTATAGACGTAGCTCCTGATTTCATAGTGAGAGGGTCTGCTGAAAAAGTTTTGTTCTCTCTTTTGCCTCTACTCGACAAAACTACCATGATAAAAAATTGGGACAAAGATTTCTTAAAGGAATTATTTGAAATCCCAAATATTGTATTTTGGCTCTCTAAAAGAAAAGCTTTAATTTCCACCAAATTTTCCTCTGAGGATTTATCAGAAAGGGATATTTTTGCCTATGTGAAGTATGGGGAAAAAACCATTGCCATTACACTTCAAAGAGCTTGTATTTGGGCAAAAAAGTCACGCGGAGGATGTTTGTTCTGCGCTATTGCAAGCCAGTTTGGCAAAGACTTTCACTGTGCTGTCCAAAGCGATTTCTTTATAGAAGATCTTTATGAATTTTTAATAAAACATCCGGAAATAAAATATATAGATATTTGGGATGATACTTTTAATATAAATGAAGAGTGGGCAACCAAAATCTGTGGTTATCTTGAGATTTTAAATAAAAAATTGGGGAGAAAAATTATATATTCCTGCTTTTTAAGACCCAAGGGGTTAAATGAAAGATTAGTAAGAAAAATGAGAGAAACCAATTTTAAGGTAGCATTTGTTGGTGCAGATGCCTTGACAGAGGATCTTTCAAAGAGGCTGAGAAGAGGCTCGACAATTTCTGAAGTAAATAAATCTATTGAAACACTTAGTAAAGGAAGGATACTACCCCGATTAAGTGTTCAGTTGTTCTCTCCGGAATCAACGGTTGACGATTGTGGGATTACCTGTACATTGGCTTTATCATGTATAAGAAACGGGGAATCAACAGTTCACGTCCACCTTTATACCTTTCCTTTATTTGGTTCGGATATATATCAGCTCCTTGAGGCCAGAAATAATCTGAAAAAAATTCCTACACCTCTATTAAAAATTAAAAATAACGGAGGCTTTGAGCCGTATTTAATGGCTTATGATTATATAAATTATGACCCCGATGTTGAGAAAATAAAACAGAAAACATTCAAGCTTTTGGATATCTCATCCTCTTTTTTCGTAAAAACATATCCGGGCGATAATATTGATGGAAACAGACTCAAAAAGATTCTTAAAAAAGTAAGAAACTGGTGTATAGAGGCTAAAAAAACCCATAAAATCAAATCTATCTGGTATATGACAATCCTTCTTTTAGAAGATAAAGGAACCGGGTTAAGTAAAAAAGAGTTGCTCAATTTATTATCAAAAAATGAATCAGACCTTCAGATACCGGATAATTTAAGAAAAGTTTACGGGAACTTTGGTTATAGATATATTCTATCCCGAAGTTTTAATGAAGTGGTTGATATTCTTTCTAAAAATAGATGGATACAAGAAGTTGGCCCGGAGGAATACAGTTTAACAATTGAGGGCTTAAAAAGACTTAAATCAATCATCAAGGAAAGAGAGAAATATCATTTTAATGTAGCAGCTTATGGTAATAAAATGAATAAAATTGAATTATTAACAACCATAGATAACAAGTTAAAAGATGAGTAACTTTTGAATAAAATCTTCCATTTGAACTTTATCGCAATAGTCAATTTCGGATTCAACAATATCCACAGGAAGTTACACGCCAAATTTTTTCAACATTTGCAGCAGAGCCTTTACAAAAAAATCATCTGTTTTCTTATTAAAAATCGTCTTTTAGACGATTTTCAAAAGGAAATAGTTCCTGTAGAGATAAATGTCACGTTCGAATGACGGTTTCCGGGATGGTTTAAAAACCTGGAAGGTCTTGGCTTTAACAGAAAGGAGGTGGGAGTATGTTTCAATTAAGCACGGAGCAAAAGGTATGTGAAATAGGCGGTGTTAAATTTGGAGGGCAGCCCGGAGAGTACCCCTGCGTGTGCTGTTCCTCTATCTTCCAAAAGGGTGATAGAGTCTTTGAAGGAAAAAGAAAGGAAGGCTTCAATGAAAAACGTGCCGAGGAGCTTCTAAAAACGCAAGACAAGTTGTGGGAAGAGACGGGGGTGCCCGGGATGGCCGACATTGTGGCCAACACAAAGGAGGAATTTAAAACCTACATTGATTTTGTGACTTCTGTAAGCAATATGCCCTTTTGTGTAGATGCCTGGATAATGAAGACCAAGTTAGAGGGTGCTGCTTATTGTGCGGAGAAGGGTTTGTTGGATAAGATGTTTTATAACAGCCTCACAGTCTGGGAAGAGGACTTGGAAACAGAGGTTAAAGAGATATCCCAGATTGGCGTCAAACATGTCCTCCTTGTGGCATTTGACCAGGCAGATCAGATGCCCAGCGGCAGGATTACGGGAACTCAGAAAATGTTGGATGTCATTGAGAAAGTAGGCGCTAATTTTGAAAGTATTTTTGTGGATACATCAGTCATGAACGGTCCTGCAACTGCCATGTGTGGTCTTGCCAATAAGCTTGTCAAGGAAAAGTGGGGCTTTCCTGCAGCCAGCGCCCCAAGCAATGGTTCTTATATGGATCTCAAGAGGTACAAAGACCTCTGGGGATTTAAGGGTTGGGCTGCAACGGATGCCGCATTAGAGGGTCTTTCAGCCTTTTTCTACCATGATATGATTTTTTCAGGTCCCATGGGCGGCGCAATACGCGTTCTTCCGGCAGTGGCTGAAGCTGAAGCATTCTTGGCAGTAGCTGTCTTTGCTGAGACAAAGAAGCTGCCCGTTGATTCAAATCATCCGATTTTTAAACTGTTCCCTGATTTTGTTGAGCAGTTAAAGGCGCTGTAATAGGTTATTTTTTTAAATCTATTTTTAATGTATAAATTTTAATTTAGAAAGGAGGTTTAATATGGCAGAACTTAGTCCAATAGAGAGGGTGACGAAGTTTTGGAACCGTGAACCTTTAGACAAGCCACCATTTTTTTCGGGGATGGGTATGATTATGCTTCCCGCCATAAAAAAGTTGGGTTACAAATTTCCAACCATTCACAGGAATGCTGAGAAAATGGCCATGGCTGCTATCGAGTCCGCCAAAATGTTTAATATAGATGCAGTTTCGGTCCCCTTTGATATGTGCATGGAATCCGAGGCCTTAGGCAACGAGATCAGCCTTTACGAGGATTCGGAGGACATTCTTTACCCCACTATCCCTTATAAAAAATGGGAAGAACTGGATCAAGTCGAAATTACCCAGGATGATATTGATAATATCATGGATAAGTATCCCATGAACCTGCTTCCCGAAGCCATAAAGATCATAAAAAAAGAGGCGCCCGAGTATCCGGTGGCTGCCTGGCAATTGGGGCCGTTCACACAGTGTGGACAGACCATCGAACTGGACAAGGTATTGAAGGGGGTCTTTAAGCAAAAAGAGCGGGTGGAAACCATTTTAGACCAGTTTTCGGATATGATCATCAACATCGGGAATGCACTTCTGGATGCCGGGGCGGATTATATTACGTTGAGAGAACCCGGAGTGGCGGCGGATCTGCTAAGCCCGAAGACCTTTAAGGAATTAATTCAGCCTCGGCTAACGCGGATATTGGCTGGATGGAAACCTCCCAAGGTGCTGCATATCTGTGGATCAACAGATCCTCTGGTCGATATGATGTGGCAATGTTGTATTGATTCAGGGGCTCAAGCAGTCAGTTTCGACATAAAAAACAATCTGTTGGAATCGCGTAAAAAATTAGGGAAAGATGCCATTATTCTTGGTAATTTTGACGTATTTAAACTTCCATGTGCAGAGGAGACTACTGTAGAGGAAGCTATTGAAGCTATCAAGACAAACATTGACGGGCAGGTTGATGCGGTATGGCCGGGTTGTGATCTCTGGCCTGACATTAAAGAAGATAATTTCAGAGCGATTGAAAAGACGGTCAGAGAATATAAAGCTTGATCAACTCCAGCCGCAACTAATGAATAAATAATAAATTATTACGTAAGGAGAGTAAATATGGCGACTAAAGAAGAATTATTAGAAATTTTAAAAGATGGTGTGATTAACTACAAAGAGGAGGAGGTGAAAGAGGCCTCACAGACTGCTTTGGATGATGGACATACGGCAATTGAGATGATAATGGATGGTCTGGCGGCAGGGATGGAGGTGGTAGGTGATCTTTACGAAAAGCAAGAATACTTCGTTCCTGAGGTCCTCATGTGTGCTGATGCGCTCTATGCCGGCCTGGAAATATTAAGACCCCATGTTCCCAAACAGGAAGGGGGATCGGTTTCACAAGTGGTGATAGGTAGTATTCAGGGGGATGTTCATGATATTGGCAAAAATCTGGTGAAGATGATGTTTGATGTGGCCGGCTGGGAAGTTTACGACCTTGGCCGCGATGTTCCCCTTGAGAAATTTGTTGAAGAGCAGCTGCGCACGGATGCCCAGGTGGTAGCCATGTCGGCGATGATGACGACGACCATGCTGGGTATGAGAAAAGTCATTAAAATGATCAAGGAAAAAAACCCGAACGTGGCCATCATGTTGGGTGGAGCGCCTGTTACCAAGGATGTGGCCAATCTCTTTGGAGCGGATGGGTATGCCGAGTCTGCCGGAAACGCAGTGGCGGAAGGTATTAAGATGATATCCAGGCTGAGAGAGTATGAAAAGGAAAAGGGTGAATAAGCAATAATCATCCTGAATAGAATCCCGGGCTGCATTTGCTATAAAATTTTTACAGCCTGGGTTTTCAGTTCCAACATCGTATCGGTAAGTGATGGGATGCCTGCTGACTACAATATGAAGGAGGATTTGAGCTCATGGAAGATAAGATGGCAATGGTGATATTTCAACCTTCCGGACGAAGGGGAGAGGTTCCAAAAGGTATAAACTTGATTGAAGCGTCCCGGTTATTGGGTGTGGATATTGAAACCTTATGCGGGGAGAAAAAAGTTTGCGGAAAGTGCAAGGTTCGTATTGAGGAAGGGCGTTTCGAAAAATACGGCATCGATTCCAAAAAATCTCATGTGAGCCCGTGGCAGGAAGAAGAGGATAAATATATAAAAGCCAAAGAAAAGGAGTCCGGTTACCGGCTTGCTTGCGTTACTGGTGTAGAAGGGGACCTTCTGGTTTTCGTGCCGGAGGAGTCGAGAGCCGGCAAACAGGTGGTAAGCAAGGCAGCCCGAGATATTGAAATAGAACATAATCCTGCAGTTAAGATTTATTATGTGGAAGTGGAAGGGCCTTCGTTTGAAGAACCTACAGGTGATTTCGAGAGGATCTGCAGGGGACTTGAGAAAGAATATGGCCTATCGAACCTGAGAATCGATATACAAACCTTAAGGCAACTGCCCACGGTATTACGCGATGGCGATTGGAAGGTAACAGTCAGTGTATGGATGGACCAGGAGGTTATACGGGTAAGACCGGGCAAAGTTGAAAACCATTATGGTCTTGCGATTGATGTTGGCACCACAACAGTAGCCGGATATTTTTGCAATCTTACCACCATGGAGGTCGTCGATACGGTATCTCTCATGAACCCCCAGTGCAAGTACGGCGAAGACGTAATGGCTCGTATTACGTATCACATGACGACACCGGACGGTCTCAAGCGGATGAGTGATGACATTATTGAGGGACTCAACTGGTTGATTGATCAGGCTGTGAAAGGAACGTATCCACCCAAGAAAAAGAAAAAAAAGAAAAAGGGGGAAAAGGGGCCCGCTGAATATGTTGAAGTGCCGGAGGAGGGAAAAACCTATCTTCGTCTCACCAGGGAAGATATCGAAGATATAACACTCGGAGGTAACACAGCCATGCACCATATCTTGCTTCAGCTCGATCCGGAACATATGGGCCTTGCTCCATTCCCGCCGGTGATTCATCATAGCCTGGACATCAGAGCACGAGATTTGAATATAGACATTAATCCTTCGTCACACGTGTTTGTACTTCCCAATGAGGCAGGCTTCGTTGGGGCGGATAACGTGGGTGTACTAATTGCAGAAGAACCTTATAAAAAAGATGAGATCCAGCTTATCATCGATATCGGCACAAACGGCGAGTTGGTTTTAGGTAACAAACACAAGCTGATATCTTCTTCCTGTGCCACGGGTCCGGCTCTGGAAGGGGCGCAGCTGCAGTTTGGCATGCGGGCGGCACCTGGTGCCA
>JAUVVS010000185.1 GCA_030604545.1 Deltaproteobacteria bacterium
GATAGGTAGCAACTTTCTTCTTTTTTGATTTGCAGTATGATATCTATGCTAATATCAGAATAAGTGTACTCAGTAAACAACGTCCTATTACTATTTCCCATTGATAATGAGCCCACTGAGGATGAATCACAATATAATGGTTTCTCGACCAAAGACGCTTTTATCCTTGGTGGAGCAATGGGCTGGGCAATTTTTGTCCTTCCCCAAGTTTTAGCTAAACGGATGATAGGTTTCGTTTCTAAATCAATACCACCCGTGAGCTGGGCTGGATGCTATATTCAAGGCAGACATCATCACCTGACCTGTTTTCAAGATTTGCTTTCGCAATCAATCATTTTAATTTTTTTTGCGGCCAAATATAAGAAATTTGTGGTTCTAAAGGACAGAAGTATACAAAGTGTATCATTGACTTTTTGAAAGGTGCTCTGGATTATGTATAGATAATATATTTTGTGGTGACCGGGATGCAAGGTTTGAAATAGTAATCTTTAATTCTACTTATTTGATATTAGCAGGATGCTTAAATCCGGGACTTATGAAAGATCTTTATCGTAGTGTGCACTTCGTGATAGTGCTAAAAACGATAGTTTACCAAATGAACTTCACTTTTGTAGGCCTTTCAGGATGACAGGAAAGTAGGAGAATGCTAAAATCCAGCAAAGGTGGTCGTACGTTATAGTAGTTGAAACCTCTAGGACAAGGACTCATTTTCCATTTTGGGATGATTTGAGCAAAAAAGTGCCAAAGTGATATTTTTTCTTGACATATGCATTTATGTGCATTAACGTATATATATGGGAACGGAAAAAACACAATCAAGAACACAAATTGCAGAAAAACTGGTTGAGGCCGTTGATTCAAAATTTTTTAAAACCTTGAGTGAGCCGGTACGAGTTCAGATATTGAAGTATCTTATGCTAAATGGCCGAGCCGATATCCAGACCATAGCAGAGAATATGCCTCAAGACAGGTCGGTTGTTTCCAGACATCTAAACCTCATGCAAGAAGCCGGGATTCTTGTCTGCCAGAAAGAGAATCGCCACATGTTCTACGATGTTAACGGACAACCATTTATAGAAAAATTGGTGGATATTACCGAGAAGATAAAGAAGTGTATGAATGAGTGTTGTCCTGACTGCTGCAAATAGCAGGGGGATTTTTTTTAACTTTATATGTGCATTTAAGTGCATATGCGCATAATTGCATTAATCCAAAAGGAGGTCGAAATGGAAGCAAGAGAGGAAGAAGAAATCAGAGAGACAGTTCGAGAGAGTTATGGGAGAATAGCAAGGGATGTAGGCGTTTCTTCTAAAACAAGCCAGAAATCATCCTGCTGCGGATCGTTTGAAAATGCCACCGATACAAGCAAGCAGCCATCATGTTGTGGTCCAACAGATTTTTCGGTAAATAATATTTCAGCGATCATGGGGTATTCAAACGAAGATATAGGAAGCGTTCCTGAAGGCGCAAACATGGGACTTGGCTGCGGAAACCCGGTTGCTCTCGCTTCACTTAAACCAGGAGAAATAGTTGTGGACCTGGGCAGTGGCGGCGGGTTCGATTGTTTCCTTGCGGCCAAACAGGTGGGCGAAACCGGAAAAGTAATCGGTGTGGATATGACGCCGGATATGGTCAGCAAAGCCAGAAAGAACGCCGAAAAAATGGGGACAAAAAATATCGAGTTCCGGTTAGGTGAGATCGAACATCTGCCTGTAGCCGATAATAATGCGGATATTATCATGTCAAATTGTGTGATTAATCTGTCTCCTGATAAAGCAAGTGTATACAGGGATGCCTATCGAGTACTCAAGCCGGGGGGGAGATTGGCCATTTCAGATATCGTGGCTACCGCCCAGCTTCCCGACGAAATCCAAAAAAACCTGGAATTGGTATCAGCCTGTGTGGGCGGAGCTGCGACAATTGACGAGACTGAGGATATGCTCAAGCAATGTGGATTTCAGGATATCAAGATTACCAAGAAAGATGAAAGCAGGGCATTGATTAGTGAGTGGGCACCAGGCAGTAATGCCGGAGATTACGTGGTTTCAGCTTATATTGAGGCTGTAAAGCCTATTAATTATCGACAATAACAATGGCCGGGCCTGTCTTCATAAAACATTCGGCGTGAAGGCGGTGCCCGGTTATATATAAGATGGTTTTTTATCCAGCGAAGCTCAACTCATAAGTGGTATAAGTGGTTGGCAGCTTTTCATATAGAAATAATCTATTAACAAAAAAGGTATCATTATGACCTCTGAATATGAATTTAAAGAAATTTATGATGAATATTATCAGAAAATCATTCAATATCTTACAAGAGTAGCTGGGCCAAATGATGCTGAGGATATTTCACAGGATGTTTTCGATAAGATAAGTCGCAATCTTAGAAAATTTCGAGGACAATCAAAACTTTCAACCTGGATATATCGTATTGCGACCAACACCGCAATAGACAGACTGCGATCTGCCGCACATAAATATTCGAAGGGACACACTACTTTCGAAGAAGCCATTGATGCCGAAGCCCAAAATGTCTGGGTTGCTCATAAAGACACTGCCGCCGATCAAACTTTGATTCGCAAAGAAATGAGCGAATGTGTCATAGAGTTCATCGACAACCTACCTCCGGACGACAGAACTGTTATTATTCTCAGCGAATTAGAGGGTTTGGCCAATAAAGAAATTGCTGACATCCTTGAGATATCTCTGGATAATGTAAAAATAAGGCTTTACCGCGCCAGAGCCAAACTTAGGATAGCACTCAAGGATGGGTGTGATTTTTATCACAACGAGCAAAATGTCTTTGCCTGTGACCAAAAGCC
Source organism: Deltaproteobacteria bacterium (assembly GCA_030604545.1). GTDB lineage: Bacteria > Desulfobacterota > Desulfobacteria > Desulfobacterales > JAUVVS01 > JAUVVS01. The sequence goes on from JAUVVS010000185.1 coordinate 2,823, forward strand.
GTCTCAAATATTGTCAAAAACTCCCAAATAAATGTTTATCATAGCCTATTTACCAATTTAATCTGCTCTCGTTCCTCTCACTATTTGACCTATTGTTTGAATCTTAAAAAAAATGACTGCACGTGTATCCTTTTCAATCCGCATTTCGTCAATAAAGATAAAAGGGAGGTGGAAAATATGTACAACTCGGCTAAAAAAACAGATGTTCAGGTGTCGAAGGATATCTTTCCCGCCGAAGCATGGGAACTGATAACAACAAACAGGGAAAACGATCTGGTCACCATAGACGTAAGCACTCCCCAGGAATACAGGGATCTGCATTTGGAAGGGGCCATCAATGTGAGTCTCCTTTCCAGATTTTTCAAGGCCCGGCTGGATGTCATGGATAAGGACAAAACTTATGTGGTCTACTGCAAGGTGGGGGGAAGAAGCAAGATTGCCCAGAAATTGATGAAGCAGTTCGGATTCCAGACAGTCTATAACGTTATCGGGGGAACACTCTTGTGGGAGAAAGAAGGATTACCCTTCGCCTTGGGTACGGACGGTGTAAACAAATTCTCTTTCTGTCCATTTTTTATTTCCATCATAACATTCAAAAAGATTAAAAAGGTCCTGCACAGTGTATTATCATACTTTACTCAACATAAAGGCCTGTCTACTTCCTCTGAGCAGGGGTCAGAAGTATAATCAGGTCTTAATGAGGTGATACACATGACCGGTTGGGAATCTGAAAGTTTTTCATTCTGGTGGATATTTCCATTGGCGATGTTCATTCTATGTATTTTCATGATGCGAGGGAAAAAGATTCCGAGGATGTGTGGATTTGGTTCGGCTAAAGCTAATGACCAAAGTGATAGCGGTTCTGACTCCGCCATGGAAATACTCGATAAACGGTATGCCCTTGGTGAAATAAACAACGAAGAATTCCGGGAGATGAAAAAAAACTTAAGCCACCAGATAGATAAACTGTAACAATAACTGGATAACAATTTTCAATTCTATTACAAAAATTTAGGAAGACGATCATGAAGGCAGAAAAAATAAAAGGGAAAAAAGAAAAAGGAAACTGCTGCGATTTTGGGGAGGTGTTTAAAAATTTCAAGGGGATGTGTGAAACTATGAGCGCCTGCTGTTCGGGTAAGGATGGATCTAATGATTTTGCAGCCACAATGGAAAATATGATGAAGAAGGGTAAAATGGAAGCCTGCTGTGGCCCTAAAACAGGCAGTAAGACAGATTGCTCAAAATGATTTACGATACTATGCTTTCCCCTATAAATGGCTGAGGGCGGTAATCTTAGAGACCAAACGAAGTAGAGAGGTGAATAATGTCCGCTATTGCAATAATCGCAGAAAAAGCTGAAAAACGTCGAGATAGTCCGTTCCGAAGCCTACAAGCCCAAAAAATAAAAATCGGGGCAATTATAATCCTAACCCCGATTATGTAAAATGTATATGATAATCCTCATGCCGAGACACCCGTTGGTTATATTGCCGATGCTTATGCTTCAAGCTGGTCGAGGAATTGATCAACCGACAAAGTCTGCCCCAAGAGAGGAAGGATCTTTTCTTCTACGTAATTCTGTTCCTCTGATGAGTTGGCGGCAGTTGCATCTTTAATAACGGTTACGCTATAACCTTTGTCGTAAGCTGTTCGGGAAGTGCTTTCAACACAAAAATTAGTCAGAAACCCACCTATAACAACGTTCTTGATATTAGCTTCTTTAACAATCTTTTCAAGGTCGGTATTGTTAAAGCCACATAACGTACACTTGCCGGTTACAACTTGATCACCCTCCTTAGGCTTCAACTCATCGATAATCTCCACACCCCATGTTCCCTCGCGAAAGGCGTTTCCATCGGCCACGGCTTTGACAATTCCTATCATTTCATGATCTTTGAAATATTTTTCGTTAAACACAAATGGTGTGTGAATGACCATTGCCCCTTTTTCGCGAGCCCCTTCAGCGAGTTTCACAGCATTAGTGATAGTGCCTTGCCGGGAAATTTCATCTTTAACACCGTCATGGAGTATTCCACCCTCCTTGCAAAACTCGTTTTGAAACTCAATTAGAATCACGGCTGTTTCTTTTGCTTTCATTTTTTTTCCTCCTTTTCAAATGTTTCCACCACCGAAACTGGTGTTACAATGTAATTGTGGGGAATGAAGCATACTTGATCATAGTGCTCCGTTAGGACAAATCAATCTTGCTGAAGATTATAAACGAAATGCCTCATCTTTGTCAAATGCCAAGAAATCGATATATTGTAGTCATTTTATTAAATTGGAATACTTGATATCTTGCCTGAATTGACACATGTCGTTTAAAGGAATCTATAGCAGCTTTCGAAGTGAAATCA
>JAUVVS010000066.1 GCA_030604545.1 Deltaproteobacteria bacterium
CATGGTTTTTCAACCTGAGTCTTGATACCCTCGATCGTGCTGAGTTTTTTCCGATAATACTCTCCCAGTCTTCTCTTTATCCTGACAAATTCCTCGATTCTCTCCATTTGTGCCACGCCGAGCGCAGCCTGCAGGTTGGTCATCCGGTAGTTGAACCCCAATTCTGTATGAAAAAAACGCTTCTCAGGGCGGAAACAAAGATTGCGGTACGACCTGGCTCTTTCGGCCATCTTGTGATCGGAAGTAAGAACCATCCCACCCTCACCTGTAGTAATAATCTTGTTCGCATAAAACGAAAACGCGCTGATATGCCCCAGACTGCCGCATTTTCGTTCTTTGTATTCCGCACCGTGGACTTCAGCCGCATCCTCAATCACAATTAGATTGTGTCTTTCTGCTATCTCCAGCAGAGGGTCCATATCAACCGGATGACCGTAAATGTGAACGGCCATAATTGCCCTGGTCCTAGGTGTAATGCGGGATTCAATCTGACTGACATTCATATTCCAGGTTTCCGGTTCCACATCTACAAGAACCGGAACCGCCCCCATCCGGATTATAGCCAGAGCGCAGGATATAATTGTGAAGGATGGCATAATGATCTCTTCGCCGTCTCCAATGCCCGCGGCAAAAAGTGCCGTCTCAAGAGCGGCAGTGCCGTTACAAACGGCAACCCCCCCATCAACCCCCACATAAAAAGCAAATTGTTTTTCGAACTCACTGACAAATGGACCGTCAGACGAGATCCAGCCTGTCTCAATGCATTCGACAAGCAATTCTTTTTCGCGGCCACTGAGAAGCGGCTGATTAACCGGTATCATCATTTCTCCCTTCAAACTTTTCTTTGTCTTGTTCCGGTCGGTACGGACCATTTTTCACCTCGATCATGGTGACAGGCTCCAGAACGGTCATCCCATGACCAGCGCTAATAAGCAGGATTACATCACCCGCTGACAATTCTCTACTTTCCAGGTACTCCTTATCAAAAGAATAAAAGTCAATCCTGATCGCTCCCTTCTGGATGATCAGCACCTCTTGCGTACCAATTGTCTCTCTTTGAACAGGTTGATGCATATGCGCCTTGATCTTGTGGCCTGCGGGGTGGTTCATATATCCCAACTGCAGGGTAAAATCATCCGGCGTAATAAACGATATTCCGTCCTTACGGTAGTCCTTACTCACTATAATGGCCAGGACTTTATCATTGTGTCTGATTGTTTCGATCATGGAGATATTTTTCCTTTCCTAATACTGTGGTTTCCGTTATTGGGACATCCTGCGCCTAGCTCATTAAAAAATGCCCGAGGAATCGACTCTTCAGGTAGTATTGCCGAACAGCCTGTGCCTCATACCCGAATGGTATTCCGCAGCATGTGGATCACTCCTGTAATTTTGTTAAGATGGTAGACCAACAGGATGGCTGGTACAAGAAAGACCAACACTTGAAGAGATGTGACAAAAAGATCACCTTTAAAAGAGGTATGGCCGCCGCTAAAAACCAACTTTAGTAACAGATACATTAAAAGGCTTACCGCAAAAGGGAAATATATCTTTCCCATTTTACAAAAAAGATCTTTGAGGCTTCTTGTAAAATTCCGCAATGCTAAAAATATTACACCGGTCCCGTAAAAAAAATAAGCCGTAGCCGTTCCTAAAGCAACACCTTTAATCCCCAGCCCACTTTTAATAAGAGCATAATTTAATACTATGCTTAGCGGAATTACAGCCATTTGTATATAAAGCACCGTATTCTGTTTATTAACCGATACCAGGAAATTGCCGCTGATTGTCATGATAGAAATAAAATAAATGCCAAGGATGAGAATAATGGCGGCATTAATTCCAGGAATATATGCAGGTAAAACGTAAGTAATCAGTAAGGGGGCTACCAGTGCTATCAAGGTACAGGTTACAGCCATCAGGTAACTGAGAACTATGAGTGGAGTATACACCAACTGTTCAGATTGTTGAACATCATTGGTTTGGCCAAACCTTTCAAGCATAAAAGGATAGAGGGTAAATGCAACTGTTGAAGCACCTGCAAACAGGAAATTGGCCATAGTTAAACCAATCCCATAGTAACCCAGGTTAATCTGATCAATCATTCCAACAATCATCCATCGATCTATGCTGATAAAAAGTATAGCGCCGATTTGGATAATTATAATGGGAAATCCTGTCTTAAAAATGCTCATGATAAGACGCAGGTTCAGAGTGAGTTTGACCCTGTATTTCATTCGGGAAAAAATATATATGCTTGCAAAAAAATATCCCAGTACCAGGGCAGACAGTGCACCGTATAATCTGTTGGGTAAAAATTTAAAAAATAATATAACACAGGCCAGTGACGTCAAGGAAAGCAAAATAGTAGCCAGACCAAGCGAGCCAAATGCCTTGTCTGTTCTCAAAAGACAAATTAAGAAATTATATAATTGGAAAAGTATATTGGTAATTGCCAGTATACAAATGACTACTGTAACTCCTCCTGGAAAATAATCTTGAAAAATAAAAGAGGCAATAATTAACAAAATATTGACAACTGTGGAAATAATCAAGACTGCCCAAAAGGTATTGTCCTTGATTCTCTCTGCCTGAACAACATCACCCTTCCCACGCAAATAAGGCATCTCTTTATTCATTCCATTTATCAACCCAAGATCGACATATGAATTATAAGTAAATATCACCATAAGGATATTCCATATTCCATAAAGTGAAGGGCCAAGCCCTCCCGCGATGATAAGGCTCCGGAACATTCCCAGAACTGAAGAAGCGATGGTTCCACCGAGAACATGTGTCGATCCCAGGATGATCTTGTGTGCTTGTCCGGAGCTTTTAATTTGATTATTCAAATTTAACCTGACTTGGTTGAGGTATTAATTTTGCGTAGAGAAGTTTGGACACGATTCTTTCTGAGAAGGTATTGTAACAACTCGACATCAAATTCTGTATCAATATCCAATGACCTCTTGGCAGGCATTATGTAAGCCATTGTTTCATTGGACACAAACGATTTGTTTTTAAGTAGCCACTCGATGTAGGCCACATAAACCGCTCCATTCAGGGCATAGACCTTCGGCAGGTCCTGCCTTCTTGCTATGAGGCTCTCCGCCGTAATAAAGGAATGCAACTGTCCCTCTTTATCAATGGTGAACATCCAGTAGGGGTTATGATCCGGTTCCGTCACGGATACACAGGCAGGTGCATTGTTCTGAATGCAAAGTTCTATGCAACCATCAATATCTCCTGGTCTACGCAAAGGCGATGTGGGTTGAAGCATAACTATATAATCATATTATTCTGGTAATGTTTCGATGGCATGAAGCAGCGGTTCAATACCGGGAGTATCATCTTGAGCAAATTCCATAGGACGCACAAAAGGAACTTCACAACCCCATGCCTTGGCAACCCTGATAATTTCCTCATCCTCAGAAGAAAGGATCAGCCGATCAATGTACTTCGATTTTTTAGCTTCCTCGATAGTCCAGGCGATTAAAGGTTTTCCACCAACTTCTCTAATATTCTTTCGATGGATACCCTTTGACCCGCCTCGTGCGGGAATAATTGCCAAAACTTTTTTGTCGTTAATCATCTCAAATATCCTCAATCACCTTCAACGCCTTGCGGTACTCCGCCCATTGACCCACATCGATCCAGGCCTTTTCGCTGACTGGATACACGCCGATTTGTCCCCCATTTTCCTTTATCTTGTCAATCAGATGGGTGATGTGGAACAGTTGCTTGTCGGGAATCAGTTCAAGGACAGCGGGATTTAGCACATACATCCCTGCATTTACCAGAAAATTATATTCGGGTTTTTCTTCTATCCGCTCCAGACTGCCCCCGCCGTTCAGCTCGCATATTCCGTAGGGTATATTGAACTGCTTGGCTGAGGCTACAAGTGTGATGTCATATTTGTTTTGCATATGAAAACGGTAAAGATCAGCATAATCGGTCTCTATAACAACGTCACAGTTAGATACAAAAAAGGGCTTATTTAATTTATTTACAAGGAGTTTAAGGCTTCCGGCGGTCCCTCTTGGTTCATCTTCTTCAACAATGCCCACGGAATAATCCGGTTCTTTTTCCTCAAAATACGCCCGTATGATTTTTGACATATGGTGAATCGTTAGATAAAACTCACTTATTCCACAGACCCTGAATTTGTCAATGATATGATCAATAACCGGCTTGCCTCCGACAGGGATAAGCGGTTTGGGCAAGACTCTTGTAAACGGCTCAAGGCGTGTACCCTTGCCACCGGCCATTATCACCACCGGAACATCCAGTTTTTGGTCCTCTGACCTTTTGTTATTTCCAAACGCCTTTTCCCAGGTAATAAAATCGAGCACTTTACGGTCTTGGCCCAGAATGGGAATCAGGTCGATTTTATTTTCCAGAAAAACCGCCTTGATCTTATCCGGATCAAAATCTTCCTGAAGTATGAAAATCGGGTTTGGATGAAAGGCATCTCGGATGGTGCCGCTTAAATTCCGACCTTTGAGAATGTGACGCCTTATATCGCCATCCGTCAAGGTGCCTATAAGGACCTGTCCATCATCAACCACCAGAAGTACCTTTTCCGCTGTTTTGTCAAGGGCTTCCATGGATTCTTTGATTGTGGCTTGTGGATGTATTGTTATGTTTTTCATGATGTTAGTTTGAGTTGTTAAGCTCGTAAGCTTATGAGCTACACTATCTCCTTCAAAATCATAAAGCTCTCCGCATATTCACATCCAGATGTTGCGCCTCGAAGGGTTGCCAGTGCGCGGATATTTCTCTCACTGCGCGGAAAAGGGTGTGTTTCCATTTCAGTTTTATAATGATTCATGATTTCGATCTTGCGATCAATAAAACCGGTTATATCCACAAACATATTTGGGATGAAACTGTCTTCTTTCGTGCTGGGCGCAAACTCCGTTTCGCTTAGTGTTTCCATCATCACGATCTTTTTTATTGACGGACATCGAAAGGTTTTGGTGCAGCTATAAGCAGCCTTAAATGCTATCTGGTGATCTGTATGCACATCGCTCTTAAAGGGAAGGTAAACGATGTTGGGTTCAACCTGCTCGAACACATCTGAGATACTGCCAATAAGCCTGCTAAAGGGGGTCTCATCCAGTCGCATGGTTGGAAAGTCCAGATCATACACACCATCAAAGCCGTATATTGAGGAAACAGCCTCTATTTCCCGACGTCTTGTTTCAACCACGCTCGCAGCAAAACCATTCTCCTCTTTGATAGAGGTTAAAATCAGCCAGTGCACGGCATCACCATCAGCTTTATGCTTGAGAAGCGTACCCCCGCAGCCAAGAGTTTCGTCGTCCGGGTGGGGGGCTATGACTAAGACTTTATTTTTCATATCAGCACAGCTTCTTTTTTACATACCATTTGGAATCATTCAAATTGATTGACAGCAAAATATCTTTGATTTTTTCTGGAGCTTTTTCGTCACCATAAGGATTTTCAAGCCCGGCAATATACTTCCGATAATCAACATCAAAGCAAGCTTTGTGAAGACTTTTTTTGATTAGCTCAATATCATATCCAACAAATTCAACGTTCCCCGCGTTGAGCCGTCCTTTCTGTCTATTACCAACATTTACTACTGGTAATTTATAAAAAGGAGCTTCAAGAATACCCATACTCGAATTGCCAATTAAAGCCATCGTATTCCGCATTAAGTTTATAAATATATTTCTCGGCAATGTTTTAAAAAATTTGATTTTATCAGATTTCAGCTCTTCAATGGCATTCAGGATATCATAGGAACCCGGGTCCGTGTTGGGGTAAATGCCGGCAATTTTAATATTATTCTCTTCAGCGAATTCTTCTGTTGCCTGCAAAGTGACCTTCATCTGTTCGTAAGCGCTTTCTTTTTCTGATGACAAAGGATGCTTTAACAGAACAACATAACGACTATCTGAAATATCAAAATCCAGAAATTGGCTTATATCTTCAAGTGGAACACGGGGTGTATTAGCAATATTTGCATATGCCGGATTCCCTACAAAAAAAATCCTAAATTCTTCTTCGCCTATTCTTTTAAGATTCTCGGCATATGGCTTAGCTGTAACAAGGTGGATATGAGCCAGTTTTGAACCTGCAAAACGAATTGGATCATCAGCATTTCCATACACAGGGTCACCACCACCAATATGAGCAACCAAAACGTCCATGTAATTGCCTACAACTGTTGCAGCTATACATTCCTCACGATCTCCCACAAACAGAATCAAATCAGGATCTTCACGCTCTACCGTTTGCGCCAATGCCTGAATCAGAAGCCCAACGCCCTTTGCCCTTTGCGTTTTTCTATTTGTCATCAGCAAACAATCAATCCTGTCTGCAATCTCAAACCCGTCTTCTTCGATCTTCTTCACGGTGTTTCCGTGCCAGTCGGAAAGATGTGCTCCGGAAACAGCAATTTTTACATTAAAGTTTCCACTATTTCTCAAGGCATCAATTACAGGATAGAGAATGTCATATTCAGACCTAATGCCTGTTATGGCCAGAACTTTCTTGTTCCTCACAATTTCCTCTTTCAATTATTGCTATTAACTCCATCAAATTATTTATTTCATAATTTGCACAATGTGCTTCGTTTTTGAGGTGTCCACGCCTAATAAATACCGTGGGTATATCACACTTAGATGCACCTGAAATATCGGTTAATGGATCATCACCGATAAATAAAACTGAATGACTATTCAACCCCAACTCGTTAAGGCATTTTTCATATGGTTTTTCGTGTGGCTTTTCAAATTCCCGTCCAAATTCCCGCGCATAAATAATGGAATCAACAAATTTTTCAATTCCCAAACACCTGACCTTATTCTTTTGAGCATTAAGTACGCCATTAGTAACAATAGCTGTCTTAATCCCATTCTCCGATGAAAACGTCAAAATCTCTTTAGCGTCGTCATACAGCGGTAAATGGATATTAATTGTATTATAGAGATAAAAGAGCTCCTCTTGAAGTTTGCTATCATAGAAATCAATACTTTTTAAGATGTCAGTGAAAATATCCTTGCTCTTTAGCCGGAAATCATGCGTAAAAATCATTCTTATCTTTTCAAAATCAAGATCGTATTTCTTTGAAAACAATCTGAATATCTCCAGAAAATATAGATCTTCATTATAAAGAGTATTATCGAGATCGAAAATCAGACCCTTTGTCATCAAATCCACACTTGACCGAAGTATCTTATAAAACGTTTTTTTTCGGAAAATAACTCTTTATCAACCAACACCTTTTCACCCCTCGCAATTTTGATTGCTTCGTAGGGGAAATTCAAACCTATATGGCGATCAATCGCACATGACGCAGCAATGCGAGGGTTGAGGTCATAAAGGACAATTTGCCCGCTATTTGTGCTTATCCCAAGTTCCATGTTGTTGGTATAACTTAAATTGAAAAGCTCTATAGTTTTAGACGCAAAGCTCTCAATATCGGCATCGTAATAGACTTGGCCCCTGAAGGTTTGGGAAGCATTACCCCATTCTCGCGTATGTGTCAGGCTAATTATATTTGATCCATTTTGGCACAGTGAATAAACGCTATAAAATGGTTCAGTCAAAAACTCCATTATAATTAATTCCTCAAATTCATCCCTTTCTCTCAAAATGTTTTTAAAAAACTCCAACGGGTATTCCCCAGCAGGTTTTGATCTGAACACGGTATCGTAATCCAGATTTCCGCTCAATATATAGACACCACGCCCCCCCCTGCCAAAACGTGGTTTGATAACAACTTTGTTTTCCGGATAACCAAGTTCATACACTGCATTCATAAAATCCGAATAATTGTTTGCTAAATAATATTTTGGCGCAAATTGAGGAAGATTGTCTTTAATTGCCCCGTATACAGCAGCCTTATCGTACGCTTTAATGAGATCATCGTAATCGTCAACCATAATCTTGGCACTAATTTTCTTCCTGTTCTTAGCTAAAGCAAGGTTGTCTTCATTACCACACGGCAACACCAGATCAATTGAATATTGCCGCACAAGCCCATCAATTGCGTTAATAAATCCATCCTCGTCTTTACTGCTGTCAGGGACGATCTCGAAACGATCAACAAAACACCTACCAACCGCGAACTCAAACGGATCAACCCCGAGAATATAGATATCCTCTTTTCCATTCTTTTTTATTGATTGAATTACGTCAGGGCTCGTCATGCCCCCCACTGTTGTAATAAGGATTTTAAATTCACTCATCAAGCGCCTCCCTTAATTTACCGGCAATATAAACTGCATCTTCTTCTTTTATACCCAAATGTATCG
>JAUVVS010000156.1 GCA_030604545.1 Deltaproteobacteria bacterium
CCTTTTGCCCAATTTCTGTGTCAGGCTCAAATTTTAATCCTCAAAATACTCAATGTATTCCTGTGGTTAAAATTTTCGCCTTCCTTGAACTTGAACAAAATTGAGCATTTTTCAAAGGTCTCGATTTGCCTGCATAGTTTTTGCTGTAATTGTCGGCGATAATACAATAGGAGATCTGGACATGACACAAGATTCACATCCTCAACATCATGATATCACAGATGATATGTGGAACAAAATCAATAAAGTCATTAAAGTCAATAAAACGAAACCCGGTTCAGTTATTTCAGTTCTGAGAAATTGCCAGGATATTGTCGGCTACTTGCCTGTCGAGCTCATTGATCACATCAGTGTTGGTCTTAACTTATCCCGCAGCGAGGTTTTCGGTATTGCTTCCTTCTATTCATTATTTTCATTTGTACCAAAGGGAAATCATATAATAAAGATATGCATGGGAACAGCTTGCTACGTGAAGGGTATAAAAGAAATAATCACTCGTATCAGCAACGAATATCAACTTGAAGAAGGCCAAACCACCAAAGATAGGCACTTTTCTTTAGACACTGTCAGATGCTTAGGCGCTTGCGGACTAGCCCCTATAATGGTTGTAGATCAGGATACTTATGGTGGTATGAGTTCAGATAAGGTCATCGATATCCTTGAAAAATATTAAGAATAATAGTAAGCGTTCACAGGTTCAGCGTTCCCCGTTCAGACTCCGGCCCGTAGGAGCCTACGCCCCGGAGGGGGTTAGTTTTTTGCCTTGAGCTTGCTCCAATGCCTGAGAATAAAGGATATTGAAATCCGGGGTTTCAGTTCGGATTTCATGGACATTAGGAGTAAAAAATCGCGTGCGTTAAAAAAATAAACCAAAGGTCTTGATTTATGCACTATGACCGTATCATGGTGAAAATGTAGAGATTTTCGTCAAACCGATAACCTTTGAACGCTGAACCTTGAACCCTTGAACGGTTACATTAAAATGATCAGGTTCGATTATGAGCTGACACAGGTGTTTCAGGAGTAAAGAATGATCAAAGTACGGACTCAATTGATGTTATGCGGAGGCACAGGCTGTCAGGCTAGCGGTACCGGTGACGTTCAGGAAGCCCTTGAAATGGAGCTTGAGAAACAGGGGCTTTCCGAAGAAGTAAAGATCATTGAGACTGGATGCAATGGATTTTGTGCCGTAGGCCCGGTAATGTTGGTTCAGCCCGAAGGAATTTTCTACCAGAAGCTCAAGGCCAAATATGTCCCCCACCTGGTTGAGGAACACTTTCTCAAAGGCCGCCCGGTTAAAAAACTTTTCTATGTTGAGCCTGCCTCCAAGGAGACCATTCCGAAAATGAGCGAAATCCCTTTTTTCTCACACCAGATGTTCTGGGTTATGCGAAACAAGGGGGCAATCGACCCTGAATTAATCGATGAGCACATCGCTAATGACGGATATTTTGGCGTCGCCAAGGCCCTGAAAGAAATGACATCGGAAGAAATCATAGAAGAGATGAAGATCTCAGGGCTTAGAGGTCGGGGAGGCGCCGGCTTCCCCACCGGATTAAAATGGGAGTTTGCAAATAAGAGCTCCGGCGATGTGAAGTATGTGCTGTGTAATGCGGATGAGGGCGATCCGGGAGCCTTCATGGACCGAAGCGTCCTGGAATCTGATCCGCACGCTGTTCTCGAAGGGATGATCATAGCTGCACGTGCTATTAACTCCCATCAAGGATACATTTACGCCAGAACGGAATATCCCCTGGCAATCAAAAGGCTGGAAATCGCCATTAAGCAAGCAAGAGAATACGGTCTTCTGGGGAAAGACATCCTTGGAACCGGTTTTGATTTTGATATTGATATTTATCAGGGTGCAGGCGCCTTTGTATGTGGTGAGGAAACGGCACTCATGAGATCTATTGAAGGAAAAAGAGGAATGCCAAGACCTCGCCCACCCTTTCCTGCACACAAAGGCTTGTGGGAGAAACCGACTATTTTGAACAATGTTGAAACCCTGGCAAATGTTCCCCAGATCATACTAAATGGGGGCAAGTGGTATGCCGGTGTTGGAACTGAAACAAGCAAAGGGACTAAAGTCTTTGCACTTTCAGGCGCTGTCAACAACATCGGCCTTGTTGAAGTTCCCATGGGGACGACCCTGCGGACAATAATCTATGATATCGGAGGAGGTGTTCCCAATAAAAAGAAATTCAAAGCTGTCCAGCTAGGAGGCCCCTCAGGCGGATGCGTCCCGGAGCAATGCCTGGACACCCCAGTTGATTACGAAGAAATTGCAAAGGTGGGGGCTATCATGGGATCAGGCGGAGCTATTGTCATGGATGAAAACACCTGTATGGTTGACATGGCCCGTTTTTTCATGGATTTTGTTCAGGATGAATCATGCGGAAAATGCACGCCCTGCAGAGAGGGAACACGGCGTCTTTTGCAGATTCTTGATAAAATATGTGAAGGAAGGGGTGAAGACGGAGATATTGAAACATTAGAAGAGCTCTCTTCAGTTATTAAAGGAGCTGCTTTATGCGGTCTAGGTCAAACCGGGCCCAATCCCGTTCTTTCAACGTTAAGATATTTCCAGGATGAATATCATGCGCATATATACGAAAAAAGATGCCCTGCAAAACGTTGTATAGCTCTCTTAAAGTTTGAAGTTGAAGCGGATCTGTGTAAAAAATGCGGTCTGTGTTTTAAAGCTTGTCCGGCAGAGGCGATTTCCTGGAAGAAAAAAGAAGTTGCAGTAATTGATAAAGATAAATGCATAAAATGCATGACCTGTTTTGTTAAATGTAAATACGGCTCAATTTTTTAAGAAATTTATGAAACAAAAGGTGACGACATGCTAGAATCGGTTTTTATAATGGGCGGACTGGGACTTATAATTGGTGTCATCCTGGCTGCAGCATCTCAAATCTTTTATGTATATATTGACCCTAAGATACTTGAAGTGGAAGATGCTCTTCCCGGAGCCAATTGCGGGGGATGCGGACTACCCGGGTGTAGTGCCAATGCAATAGCTATTGTGAAAGGCAAAGCCGAACCTAACTCATGTGTGGCCGGCGGATCAGATCTTGCTTTTGAAATAGCTCGCATTTTAGGAGTTACCGTTGAGCTAAAAGAGCCGGATATAGCCATTCCGGGATGTACATACGGCCATCAGGATGCTGATATTAAATATTTATATGAAGGTCTTAGTGATTGCAGGGCTGCGGCTCTCTATGGAGGCGGCATGAAGGTCTGTTCCATCGGTTGCTTGGGTCTTGGAAGCTGTGAAAAGGCCTGTCCCTTTGACGCCATATCCATGGGGCCAGATGGACTGCCCATAGTAAATGAAGAACGCTGCACTGGTTGCGGAACCTGCGAAAGGGTATGCCCAAAACATATTATTACTCTCTCATCGGTTACAAGGCGTATTTTGCGTGAATATACTACGGATGAGTGTACTACTCCCTGCCAGAGGGCTTGTCCGGCAGGTATCAATATTAAGGAATATATAAGGCAAATATCACTGGGAGATTATCATCGGGCTGTTCAGGTGATCAAGGAGCGGAACCCCTTTCCTGCCGTAATTGGAAGGATCTGTCCACGTCCTTGTGAAGAACATTGTCGGCGCAACTACATTGACGAGCCGGTGACCATTAATTTTTTAAAGCGCTTTGCTGCTGATTTTGAAAGAGAGAATAAAGATCGAATACTCCCGTACAAAGCTCCGGGAACCGGCCGTAAGGTAGCGGTAATCGGTGGTGGTGTGGAAGGTTTATCAGTATCGTTTTTCCTAGCCCGTCTAGGTCACGAGCCAACTGTATTTGAAGCAACATCAAAACTGGGCGGGTTGCTTAAAAGTGCTATTTCTAAATACCGACTGCCCTTAGAGATGCTTGAATGGGATATTGAAGGTATACTTGAAATGGGCGTAAAGGCTGAAACAGAGAAGTCTCTCGGGAGAGATTTCACCATCGATTCACTTCTCAGACAGGGATTTGACGCTATTTTTATGGCCACAGGGGGCTGGGACAGTCGCCTTGTTCGAGGGGCCGGATCTGATCTTACATCATCGATTCCGGGTACGTATCTTCTTCTGGATTTTATCAAGGCCGCTACTGAAAATCATGATAATATTTCCTGCCAACCGGATGTGGTAATTGCAGGGGGCGGAAAACTTGCTCTTGAAGCAGCAGCCATCTGTAAAGATCTAGGTGCGAAAAAAATAACGATTTTATTAAGAGAACCGCAGGGAAAGAGCCCTGTTGAAGATGCAGATTTTGAAAAGCTTGAAGGTAAAAACATAAATATCGTTTTCAGTGCCGGTATAAATCGCGTTTTTGGTGATGAAGACAGGATAACGGAACTGGAATATATTGAATCAGATACGCTGGCAAAGACTATTATAATGGTACAAACACTGGTTATTGCATCCGGACGATTCCCTGAATTTATCTTTATAAATTCTGAAGAGAAAATTCAGGATGTAATGAGACTTTCCGGCGGGTTGGGCTGGGAGGGTACAGAACCTTACAAACAACCGGCATACAATAAAGAAGTCGGCTTGTTGGCTGAAGGTGATGTTCTGGCTGACTACAGTGCAGCTATTAAAGCGATCGGTGCCGGGCGAAGGGCGGCGGCATCTATACACCAGATTATGTATGGTATTTTGCCGGCTCTCTCTGAAAGGGTAATTACTCCGAAATCCATCTTACAAGATGTTGACCATGTTGAAAATATAGAGGCAAGTGTACGCCAAATTATGCCGCTTTGCAGCAATAAAGACCTGGCAATTTGCGGCGAAGTTGAAAGAGGATTGACAGAAGAAATGGCCCACACGGAAGCCGAAAGGTGTTTGCAATGTGGACTTATATGCTATGAGCGAACGGAAAATACTAAAGAAACAGCTGAATCTACAGCAGAGGTTTAGTGCTCTAATTCGCATTTTCAATGAAGTTTTTTTCCAGGACACCTATACCGAACAAACTTGAACTCCAAAAGTATATAAAGTTTGATGTCACTAACCCTGATAAATCTTAAACATAAAAAGAAATTTATCACGAAAGCACGAAAAACATAATTTTATTTCGTGCCTTCAATCTTTCACTTGCCCCGCCTGCCCTGTGAAATTCATACCAATGAGGAGCGAAGCGTATTTCACCGGGGTAGGTTGGAACAACCGTACTGGGGTGTTTTCGTGATTGTTTTCCGGCATGAGTTAATATTTTGGCAACCGAAGAAGGTATAGTAACAAAAGTAAATTCAACTACTGCATGGGTGACAACAAGAAAAAGCAGTGCCTGTGAGTCGTGTGCCGCAAAAAGCTCATGCAGCACCCTGGCAAGTGGAGAGGAAATGAAGGTTGAAGCGATAAACACATCCGGAGCAACGGTCGGAGACAGGGTGGTCATCTATTTTGAAACATCTTCCCTTCTTAAACTCTCTTTTTTCCTTTATATATTTCCTATTTTAATCATGCTTGTAGGTGCATTGATAGGCCATAAAATTGCACCTTTTTTTAACCTTGATCGGTCCGTCTTCTCGGCTGTTTGTGGTTTTTTGTTCTTCTTTCTTGCATTTTTATTCATAAAATCAAAAGGAAGCAAGCTATCAAAAAAGAATCAATATAGACCAAAAATCATTAAAATAATAACCCAAAGAAATTAAGCCCCTACATCGTTTTTCGGTTGCCGCAGTATGATTGATGTGTAAAATCCGGCCCTACTACATGAGACCTTTGAAAAATGCTCAATTTTGTTCAAGTTCAAGGAAGGCGAAAATTTTAACCACAGGAATACATTGAGTATTTTGAGGATAGCGCTAAAGCTTCACTTCGTGCAAAATGTTGAGCCTGAC
>JAUVVS010000241.1 GCA_030604545.1 Deltaproteobacteria bacterium
GAGCGAATCCATTTGGGGACATTTGATTCAGCGTTCTCGGCGAAGCGGAGCGTAAAAATTGAAGCTGTTTGAGTCCCGAGCATCGCGAGGTCGAGTTCTTTAATTTTAGCGAAGCAAGCCATAGAACGCTTCAAATGGACCCAGGATGCGTTCGGAAGCTTAGACGCGGTTCAATCGGAACATATTTTTGAAAACCACTATAATATCCTTGTGTCGTTACAATCTAATAATAATATTGTTCAACAAAAAAGGAGGGCAAAATGGCTGTTGAAGTTATTATCAGGCGAAAATACGAAATTGATAATCCGGAGGAGCTGATTCCTCTTATCAATCAACTGCGCTCACTTGCCGTGAATCAACCAGGCTATATTTCCGGTAGAACATTGAAGAGCATTAATAATCCCGGAGAATATATGGTCATAAGCGAGTGGCAAACTGAGGAAGATTGGAAAAATTGGTTTAACAGTAAAGAAAGAAAAGAAATTCAGCACAAGGTGGATTCTTTGATTGGAGAAAAAACCTTTTATGATATCTACGAACCTGTAGGCTATTGAGAAGGAGTGGATTGTGGGTTTTTTAAAAAAAGGGCGGTGAAATATACGATATCACCACCCTTTTTTTTAAATTAGACACGATCACTTATGCAACTTCGCGGTATTCTGCGTCAACCACATCATCATCCGATTCGTTGGAACCTTGATGCCATGTGCTTTCAGTATTGCCTCCGCTCTGCTGTGCACCAGACGGGGAAGCCTGCTGATAGATTGAAGCCGCCAGCTTATGTGAAGCCTGGGTCAACACCTCGGTCAGACGCTTGATCTCAGCTATATCTTCACTTTCCATTGCACGTTTAAGGTTATTTACAGCATCTTCAACCTCTGCCCTTGTAGCACCATCAACTTTATCGCCAAGTTCCTTTATTGATTTTTCGGTTGTATAAATCAGTGCATCGGCAGCATTTCGGGCATCCACAAGCTCTTTTTTGTTTTTATCATCTTCTGCATGAAGTTCCGCATCCCCAACAAGCCGATCGATTTCTTCTTTAGACAAGCCTGAAGAGGCCGTGATCCGGATGGACTGCTGCTTACCTGTGGATTGATCCTTTGCAGAGACTTCCACTATACCGTTGGCATCAATGTCAAAGCTTACTTCGACCTGCGGCACCCCTCTGGGTGAGGGGGGGATTCCCACCAGTTCAAAACGCCCCAGAGTCTTGTTACCGGAAGCCATCTCTCGTTCTCCCTGAAGGACATGAATCGAAACTGCCGGCTGATTATCTTCAGCAGTTGTAAAGATCTGACTCTTTTTAGTCGGAATGGTTGTATTTTTGTCGATGAGCTTAGTCATGACACCTCCCAAGGTTTCAATACCCAACGAAAGCGGGGTAACGTCAAGCAGCAAGATATCTTTAACATCACCCTTCAAGACTGCACCTTGGATGGCCGCGCCGAGTGCTACAACCTCATCCGCGTTCACTCCTTTGCCTGGCTCTTTGCCAAAAATCTTCTTGACACGCTCCTGAACGGCAGGCATGCGCGTCATGCCACCCACCAGGATGACCTCATCTATACCACCGGCTGAAAGACCGGCATCTTTTAAAGCTACCTTACAAGGCTCTTCAAGTTTATCCAGGAGATCGCTCATAAGAGCTTCGAGCTTAGCCCGGGTTATCCTTATGTTCAGATGTTTGGGCCCGCCGGCATCAGCCGTGATGAATGGCAGGTTCACATCTGTTTCCATGGAAGTGGACAATTCCATCTTGGCTTTTTCAGCCGCCTCTTTCAAACGCTGTAGAGCCATTTTGTCATTTCTCAGATCAATCCCTTGGTCTTTTTTGAATTCATCAGCTAAGTAGTCGATTAGTCTGAGATCGAAATCTTCACCACCTAAATGTGTATCTCCGTTGGTCGCTTTAACTTCAAAAACACCATCACCGATTTCGAGTATGGAAACATCAAATGTACCGCCGCCCAGGTCGAATACGACGATTTTTTCTTCAGATTTCTTATCCAGCCCATAGGCAAGAGATGCGGCGGTCGGTTCATTGATGATCCGCAAAACATTAAGTCCGGCGATTTTTCCGGCATCCTTGGTGGCCTGTCTCTGGCTGTCACTAAAATAGGCCGGCACGGTGATTACTGCATCCGTAACTTTCTCACCGAGATATTCTTCTGCATACTTTTTGATATTTGCAAGAATATGGGATGAAATTTCCGCGGGACTGTAATGTTTCCCACGAAGATTAATGCGAACATCGCCATTGCTTGCCTTTTCGATTTTATACGGCAGAATTTTAATATCCTTTTGTACTTCGGGTGTGTCATACTTACGACCGATAAGCCGTTTTACGCCAAACACCGTATTTCCGGGATTTGTAATGGCCTGTCTTTTAGCTATCTGCCCCACCAATCTTTCTCCTTTCTCTGAAATCGCAACGATCGAAGGAGTAGTACGTCCACCTTCAGAATTCGTGATGACTTCGGCCTCGCTCCCTTCCATGATCGAAACACATGAATTTGTGGTACCAAGATCTATTCCTATTACTTTGCTCATTTTAATTCCTCCTTGTTCATAAAATTATTTTTCTCTTTGTGTTTTGGTGTCTTAGTGGCTAATTAGCTATCATTTTGATAAAAAGTAATCACTTATATCAATCTGTCAATATAATAATATTACTTATAGTATATATCAGATAATAGTAATGTAAATAGGATTTTTACCGAGATATGCCCAAAATAGAAGGAGTGTTAGGATAGTTTTGATGCGTTTAGTTTATTTTACGAGATCATCAATTTGATGCTAAAAATCTTCAATTATTTTCCCTCTTTCAACGAAAGATTTAATACTGTTATGTGCGTTACAACAAGCTGCCATTGCATTTTCAAATTTGTAGCAAACCGGATCATCTTCACCAAGTATCTCTCTGGATTTTCTTAATATTTTTTCACCTTGCTTCAGATATTCAGTAATTTCACCTAAAATTTTCTTGCGTTCTCGATGCTTTGCTCTTTCCTCAGTTATAACAGGCATAAGCCGCTTAATTGAATATTCTACCAGCGCATCTCGAGGGGCACCAAAATTTTTCGATACCTTCTCAAGGCACGACAAGGTTTTCCTGCTTATGACATAGGTTTTTTGAATGCGGTCTTGTTTTCTAAATTCTGGATGTTTAATTTCACGAGCAATTGAATTTAAGGATCGGGCATCTTCTATAAGGTGATCGAAAAGAGATTTTTGCTTTATACCCATATGAAACGCAACAATACTGATCGTTTCAATGGCCTTTTCCGTTAACTTAAAGGTTGCTCTTACGGATTGCCTGCTCCTTAGATCCGAAGAAGATGTTAGCGGTAAAGAAATATCATTTTCCCCTTTTTGTTTATCATTTTTTTTCATTTCTCCATACCCTCATAATATGTGTTGTTTCAATTTCGTTTCTTCATTACCATATTATAGAATATTTTTTCAGTAATGCAACATTTTTATCTATTATTGATTTGATGGTAACCGTTCACCGTTCAGAGGTTCAGGGTTCATGGTTTACGATTTTTTCATATTTTTTCTTTTAATCTCAGTGAAAGCCCATTCGGCTAATTTTAAGGCTCGAATGAATTCTGCATTAGATTCAAAATCAAAGACTTTAACTACTTTAACAGTTGA
Source organism: Deltaproteobacteria bacterium (assembly GCA_030604545.1). Taxonomy (GTDB): domain Bacteria; phylum Desulfobacterota; class Desulfobacteria; order Desulfobacterales; family JAUVVS01; genus JAUVVS01. The sequence continues at coordinate 3,661 of JAUVVS010000241.1, forward strand.
ACTTTGAACTCTAAACCGATAACAATAACGGTGTAAAACCGTTTTAAATACCGAAGAAAACGGACAAACTCCGGGTTTGTTTCCGAATCGAATGCTTCCGCAATATTGTGCAAAGCTCAGATTTGTGAGATGAACCTACAATTTCTGAACCCTGAACCCATGAACGGTTACAAAGGCACCTTCCATTGAAACAGATTATCCTAGGGACAGCCGGCCACATAGATCACGGAAAGACCGCCCTTATCAAGGCGGTTACCGGGATAGATACGGATCGGTTAAAAGAAGAGAAGCTTCGTGGTATTACAATTGAACTTGGATTCGCTTCCATAGACCTACCGAGTGGTCAGCATCTTGGAATTGTCGATGTTCCCGGACATGAAAAGTTTGTAAAAAATATGGTTGCCGGTGCCACCGGAATTGATATTGTTGCCATGGTTATCGCCGCAGATGAAGGGGTAATGCCTCAGACCAGGGAACATATGGAGATATGCACCCTTTTAGGTATAGAACACGGCTTTGTTGTTCTGACCAAGATTGACCTTGTAGATGAAGAGTGGCTGGAATTGGTGTCGGATGATATTA
>JAUVVS010000262.1 GCA_030604545.1 Deltaproteobacteria bacterium
CCTTTTGCCCAATTTCTGCGTTAGGCTCAACATTTTGCACGAAGTGAAGCTTTAGCGCTATCCTCAAAATACTCAATGTATTCCTGTGGTTAAAATTTTCGCCTGCCTTGAACTTGAACAAAATTGAACATTTTTCAAAGGTCTCTTCTCATGAACAACGCCAATGAGAAATGCGAAATAGAGGCAATATAATATGCAACCTCTCCAGGCCGTTATACTGGGTATAATTCAAGGACTTACCGAGTTCTTACCGGTAAGCAGTTCAGGGCACTTAGTGATTTTCCAGCATCTTTTTGGACTTAAAGAGCCGGAACTATTTTTTGATATCTGCGTACATTTGGGTACTCTGGTGGCTGTTATAATTTTCTTTTGGAAAGAAATTGAGGCCATCATTATCTCTATTTCACGTTTCGTTAAACTCTATTTTAAAAAAAAGGTCTCTTTTGTGTATATATTTGAAGATGTTGACACAAAACTGGCCTTTCTTATTGTTGTCGGAACCATTCCTACAGCGATATTAGGGCTTTTGTTTCATAAAGTAGCGGATCTGCTTTTCTCATTGGTTGTTATTGTGGGCTTTATGCTGCTTTTAACCGGTGCTCTTTTATTTAGTACGCGCTGGGTTAAAAATGTCGGCGAAAGTATCACGCACTTCTCCATAAAAGATGCCTTGATTATAGGGCTGATGCAGGGTATAGCCATAATGCCGGGAATATCGAGATCAGGTTCAACGATTGCAATAGGTCTTTTTTTGGGATTGAACAGGGAAACTGCAGCGAGGTATTCTTTTCTCCTGTCCATACCGGCGATTCTGGGTGCCGCGCTGTTAAGCTTGATGGATGTATCTACCAATTCGGCTTTTCCCTTAACGGTCTCGTTTATAGGAGCATTTACGTCATGTATTGTAGGATACAGTGCACTGAGATTGCTTGTCTACATCGTTAAACAGGGACGCCTTCACATTTTTGCGCCATATTGCTGGCTTGCGGGAGTTATAGCCTTAATGCTGAAATTATAAAAAAGGAGATTGACATGAATCCGGAAATGTTTAGAGAATATGATATTAGAGGAATTACCGGCAAAGATATGACGGAAGACGATGTGGTTCTTATCGGCAAAGGAATCGGGACTTTTCTTCAAAAGCAGGGTAACAGAAAAATAACAGTGGGGCGTGACTGTAGAGAGACTTCTGATTCTTATTCAGATAAGCTGATTCAAGGTTTAACTTCAACCGGATGTGATGTTGTTGATATCGGTGTTTGCTCCACGCCGGTAGCTTATTTTTCTATCCGTCATCTGAAAAAGGAAGGTAATGTGATGGTCACAGCCAGCCATAACCCGCGTGAATACAATGGTTTTAAAATGTGCAGCGGATATGACTCCGTGTATGGCAAACAGATAAAGGAAATTTTACATATAATAGAGGAAAAGAAGTTCCGAGAAGGTGAAGGAATTATTGAGACTTACGATATTTTATCGCCTTATATAGATTTTGTAATAAAAAACATCAATCTGACCAAGCCGCTAAAGGTAGGGATTGATGCCGGCAATGGAACAGCCGGCATCACAGCTCTTCCTATTCTCAAAGGTCTGGGATGTCAGGTCTTTGATCTGTATTGCGATATGGATGGCAGATTTCCAAATCATGAAGCAGACCCCACGGTTCTGAAAAATATGGAAGATCTGATTGCACTGGTTCGAGAAAAGAAACTTGATATCGGAATCGGCTACGATGGTGACGGTGACCGTATTGGCGTGGTGGATGAAAAAGGGAACATTGTCTTTGGCGATAAGCTTATGATTATATTTGCACGAGAGATCCTGTCAAGAAAACCTGGTTCAACATTCATTTCCGAAGTAAAATGTTCAAAGACAATGTATGACGATATTGAAAAGCATGGCGGCCGAGCTATCATGTGGAAAACCGGACATTCTCTAATAAAGCAGAAGATGAAAGAAGAAAAAGCTGAAATGGCGGGAGAGATGAGCGGCCATATGTTCTTTGCAGACCGCTATTTTGGTTATGACGATGCTGTATATGCGTCTTGTAGACTCCTCGAGATAATTGCTTATACAGGAAAGACTATTTCCGACCTTTTATCGGACGTTCCTAAAACATACACAACACCCGAAATACGCGTAGAATGTCCGGATGACAAAAAGTTTGATGTGGTTCAAAAAGTAACAGAATATTTCCGTGAGCGCTACGATGTTATCGACATAGATGGAGCTCGAGTCTTGTTTGACGACGGATGGGGTCTTGTGCGAGCATCTAATACTCAACCTGCCCTCGTGCTTCGCTTTGAGGCTATGTCGGAAGAAAGGCTAAAAGAGATAAGAGATCTTGTCGAGTCAACCTTAGGGCTCATGCAAAAATAACTTAATCCCGCTTTGGGGGGTCATCTCATATTCAGGCTATCTTTAGCAGATCCTCTTTCGCAAAATCCTCGAAATAGAGCGATTATTCCGCAAGGGTCTTTTCTTCGAAACAACCTTGCCCCAATATGCACTCAGCTTTAAAAGGAACATCCGGCGTGGAAAAACTGAATAAAAAAATTTTCAGTACCCTTTTCTTTTCAATATTTACCACTGTTACAGGAGCGGGGATCGTTGTACCGCTGCTGCCGGTATATGCCCATGATCTGGGCGCCGGCGGGTTATACATCGGATTGATGTTCGGCGCCTTTTCCATATCAAGAACACTCTTTCTACCCTATTTTGGTAGACTCTCGGATAAAAAAGGACGTAAACCGTTAATTGTTGCAGGTCTCTTTGCCTATGCCCTGATTTCTGTCGCTTTTATCTTTTCAGATAACGTTGAAACTATAATTGCAATAAGATTTATTCATGGTATCGCTTCCGCCATGGTTATGCCTGTTGTTCAGGCATATGTGGGGGATATAACGCCGGAAGGTTCCGAAGGATTATCCATGGGCATGTTTAATATGTCTATGTTCTTTGGCCTGAGCATCGGACCATTAATCGGCGGTGTAATAAATGATCGTTTCAGTCTTGAAGCTTCTTTTTTAAGCATGGGCTTTCTTGCACTTGTGGGTTTTTTCTTAAGTCTTTTTTTACTCCCCCCCACAAGATCGGAACAGGTTGTCCGTAAAGGGAAACCTCCCACAGCATGGAGGCAGATCCTTAGCGATAGGACAATAGCCGGACTTTTTTTATTCAGGTTTGCTTTTACCGTTTGCATTGGGATCATCTGGGGGTTTTTGCCGATCTTAGCGGATTCAGAGTTTGGACTATCCAGCTCATCTATTGGGATTCTAATTATGTTAGGCGTTTTTGTCAGTGGATCGATACATACTCCCATGGGCTTTCTATCCGACAGGGTCAACAAACAAGTAATGGTGATAATAGGGGGAGTGATAACGGCCTATGCTGTTTTTTCATATCAACAGGCAGGCGATTTTGGGGATCTGCTAATAGCGAGTATTATCTTCGGTCTTGGAGGAGGTATATCAATGCCCGCATTAATGGCAATAGCAGTATTAAAAGGGAAACAAATAGGTGCCATGGGGTCTATCATGGCGTTTTTGACAATGGGGCACAGCCTGGGGATGCTGGTCGGATCTTTCCTTGCAGGATTGATGATGGATATTTTTCAGCTCCGTCAGGCTTTTTCACTAGGGGCGATTA
>JAUVVS010000250.1 GCA_030604545.1 Deltaproteobacteria bacterium
AGTAATCTCAGGGTCTCTTCGGGTTTTTTATTTGTTATCAGGCTTTCAAAGCTATCAATATCTATAATTTCTTCTCCGTCTATTTCGAGAATAACATCACCGCGCTTGATTCCATTCCTCGATGCAGGGGAATTTTGGCTCACTCCATTGATAAGCACACCACCGATGTAAGGCAGTCCAAGGTGAAGAGCGGTGGTCCGGTCAACAGACTGAATTTCAACACCCAGCCACCCTTTAATATTTGAAAAAGAATCTGTAAAACCCGTTAAAAGAAAATCTCCGGCAGGCAAAATATTATGTGCTGTGAGAAATCTTCTGAGCCTGTTGACAGGCATTGCAAAAGCAGTTCCGCTGAAAACCCCGGTCGGGGCATAGATCGCCGTATTGATTCCAATTATCTCGCCCTCAATATTGACCAGCGGCCCTCCGCTGCTGCCACGGTTAATCGGGGCATCGGTCTGAATCATGTTTTCATATCTAACACCATCAATCACGAGCATTTTTCTAACTCCGCTGACAATGCCTGAGGTAACGGTCTGGTCCATTCCAAAAGGGCTTCCTAGAGCTAAAACCAGATCGCCTGCTTCCACCAGGTCCGAATTACCCAGATGCGCCGGAGTAAAAAGATCATCCGTCTCAAGTTTTAAAAGCGTCAGGTCCGTCTCCTCGTGGTGATCACAAACCCAGGCATTATACGTTTTCTGCCTCATACCATAAACGAAAACAAAGATATCGTGTGCGTTTTTAATAACATGATAGTTTGTTAAAATATGCCCCTCTGAACTGACAATAAGTCCGGATCCGACACTTTCAACAGGGTTATTCTGATTTGTTTTTCCGTTTATTCTGGTAGATTTAATATTTACAACAGTCGGTTGGACCGATACGATAGCTTGTTTAAATGCATTCTCAAGGTTATGCAAAGAATTCCCGGCAATTACCCCACCTTTTGTCCCCGGTGACCTCGAATAAGGAGACTGATACGGAAGTTGCTCCTGTTGTGGAACCGGCGTTTGAAAACTCTGGTGTGTCGTGGGAAAATTTGTCAAAACCGAAGCCCCCTCGGATATCTTTTGATTCAGGTTCTCCGTTAATGCCTCGGGTTCAATTTCGTGCAGATATATCCCCCCCACCAAGACGATAACACAGCAACAGGCAAGGGTTATTATCCAGGGTTTTGAAGATACTTCACAAAAATCCTTGTCACTTTTGAATAGCTCAAACATTCAATCAAACAGACAATTAATTTTCTCAAATCGATTAAAATGCCGATTTTCTTATTGAGTTTGAATTTCCGGTGTTATTTAAAGATGCATTTTGCCGCCTGCTATGATAATGCCGGCTAAAAGAAACGAGTTCGTGCTTTTTGTATTTTTTTAAAGCCTCTTCTGCCGTGCCGGTTACGCCTGTGAAAACCTCTACCTGAGCAGAATTCAACATCTGGTAGGTGCCGATGTCCATAGTCCCCGCAATAACAGCCTCAATGTCTTGCAGCTTGATAAAGTCTCGCACGGCGTTTATGTCATAAGAAGCCGTGGTATTCGAGAAGCATTCGTATCTGTCGGTTGATTCTTTTACAACTAAAAAATATTGGCAAGTTTCAAACTGCACAGCTACAGAACTTTTAAGATCGGCGCCCGAAGCGGCAACAAGTATATTGTCAGCAGAGTCTTCTTTATGGAAAAAACTTTTTATGAAATTAAGTTTTATATGGTTTTTATCCACTGCGAATATTGCGACCGAGATTAGGGCGGCCACACAAAATATTGCTAAGAATTTAGACCATGGATTGACGCACTTTTTCGATGACCTGTTTTTTGCTTTTTTCATCTTGCCAGCTAAACTGATTTTCAGTGCCTAACAAACCCCAACATTGCATAAGATCAGCTTTCTATTGTGGGCAATTATTTGGAATTGCTTTAAATCTTTGGATATGGAAGATTGCAAATACTCGGTTTCAAAGTGTCCGAAAGCCAATATGTTTGAGATCAGAAAATCATCTACCCATTGCTGATTTCACGCGATGCGTGAGAGTTACCGTGCAACTTCAAACAGTTCCTGCAATGTCAGGGTAAAATTACAGATTTGTTCATTCTTTGTCTTTTCGATTGTAATATTTAGAAGCTATCGAGAGGAGCCCGACAATGATAAGAGCAAATGGAACGATTCCCCGCAAAACCTGACCGAATTCAGGCCACCAGGCCATCAGCCCAAGAGCTCCCACCACAATTGCTATCAAGCCCAAGATGATATTCTGCATTGCTTTATATCCTCCTTAATCTGTATACTCCTGGAAAAACTATAGTATTCTGTTGGTCAAATTCATCAAAAAAGTATCGATGCTCTTGACCGGTGTAACAACAAAAGAGAAGGCATTTTCCAAATATTTAAAGTCAATATCCTGGATAAAAGAAATGATTTTTCTATCGGCAGCTGGAAATATCCCGAAAACATCCCTGAATACTTTCTCGGAAGTTTTCTGCTTCCTTTTATCAATCCGTTCTTTAATTATGGAGTTCTCCGTAACAATATTTTCCTCAGTATAGCGTTCTAATTCAGACGTTTTTGTCGAAACAGCGTTAATTGCTGCCTCAATCACCTGTTCGATCTCATCGGAGTTTACGGGTTTAACTGCCCGGTAAAAGATTTTTCTCTTTTGTAATTCAATTTCTTCAGCAAGACTGATCTTCTCAGAAATCAGTATAGCAGGCCGCTCATGGTCCAGATCATCAATGGCAAATATCATATCCAATGCCAGAGAATTCAGGTGGCTCAAATCAAAAAATACAATGTCTATTTTTTCTTTCTGTAGAAAAAGCAATAAGTTATATGAATTATCGGCAACCAGAACCCTGCACCCCTTGTAGCAGCACACTGCTTTTATTAAATCATGGGAATCCTGATCCTGAACAACTAATAAGACTTGTATCATTGATATTTTCCTGAGAAAGATTAAAAGTTTTTATTAATACTGGATTAGTAGACAAATACTGTGCCATTAATTTCCATCCAGCTAAATGCTTATATTGCAAAATGATAAAAATAATGCGGGAGATTGGCTCAAATAATTTAGTATTTTTACGGGGAATTTTACCACAAGCGGATGGAGATAAAAAATGCTGTGATTTGCGGCTAAGAATCTACATAGAGATATGTCGAATGTTTTGCAGTTAGGTTTGCTGCCCTTATTTACACATTTTCGTATTCATGCACTCGCACTTACAACAGGTGAATTCACAACCGGAATGTTTTTAAGTTTTGCTTCTATTACGAAAGGATATTAAAAGGAAGAGGAAATTATACTTTCGTGGGTGAAAGACATTAAATATCTGGCAAATGTCTTTTTAATGTGTCTTGTTAAAGATTTTACTACTCATGAAGGAAAAAATCAGGGGGCGGATTGTTATTTTTGAGGAAATATTCCACACTAAGGTGAAATAATTCCCCGGCTATTTTAATATGATTCCAAATCTCTTGAGTTTTAAATAAAGAGTTTTTCTGTCGATGCCTAAAAGTGCTGCAGTCTTGGATTTGTGGTTTTTTGTAACTTCAAGAACATTTTTAATATGATTTTTTTCAACAATATCAAGTTTGAAATCATCCTCCTTAACATCCGGATTCTTCTTCCTGATAATTTCCGGAATAAATTCCTTTTGTATTATTTTATTTTTAGAGAGAATTACCGCTCTTTCGACAATATTTGAGAGTTCTCTCACATTCCCGGGGAAATCATACATTAACAAAATTTCCAGCGTTTCTTTTGAGAACCCGGTTATTTTTCTTGAATGCTGGCTGCTGAAACGCCGGACAAAATGCTCCAACAATAAAGGTATGTCCTGTTTTCTTTCCCTCAAGGGCGGCATGACCAATGAAATTACATTGAGCCTGTAGTATAGGTCTTCACGAAAGTTCCCTTTCTCCACCTCGTCTAACAAATTTTTATTGGTAGCGGCCAGTAGTCTAAAATCCGAATTTATGGTTTCTGTAGAACCGACCCTTCTAACGGCTTTTTCTTCGAGTACCCGCAAAAGCTTAACCTGTAATGCTGTGCTTG
>JAUVVS010000011.1 GCA_030604545.1 Deltaproteobacteria bacterium
CACTAATGCCCTCAGACAATTACACGATTCAAAATTTAACAACCTTTGAAGCTTACTAGTTCTACTTTCAGAAGGCTAAAATATTACGATTGAGGTTATCAGACCACAAAGAAAAAAATGTATAATCTTCGTGGTGAAATAATTCATAATTTATAAGCCTAACCCAGATAAAATGGAAAAATCAACAAAGAAACTTCGCGTGGGTGTTATCGGTGTAGGTTATCTTGGAAAATTCCATGCAGAAAAATATTCAAAGATGGATAACGTTGATCTTGTAGGAGTAGTCGATGTCAACAAAGAAAGAGCAAAGAAAGTGGCCAAGAAAATAGGTGCCCATCCATATGCATATTATAAGGATCTTTATGGAAAAGTGGATGCTGTGAGCATCGTGGTTCCTACACCCGCCCATTCTACCGTGAGCAGGGATTTTTTAGAAAATGATATAGATGTTCTTATCGAAAAGCCGATTACGACAACACTTGAAGAGGCTGATAAACTTATTCAGATTGCAGAATCTAGAGGCCTAATAATTCAGGTGGGACATCTTGAGCGTTTCAATTCAGCGGTTGTTGCTCTCCAAGATATTATAAAGAAGCCGATGTTTATAGAATCTCACCGCTTGAGTATTTACAAGGAGCGCGGCACTGATGTTAGTGTTGTACATGATTTAATGATTCACGATATCGACATTATTCTAAATTTTGTCAAATCTGATTTAAAAAGCATTCATGCGGCCGGTATTCCCGTAATCTCGAATAACATTGATATTGCAAATTCACGTCTTGAATTTAAAAATGGATGTGTTGCAAATGTTACAGCAAGTAGAATTTCAACTAAAAATGAAAGGAAAATCAGGCTGTTTCAAAGAGATGCATATATATCTGTAGATTTTGCAAATCATGGAATAACAATTATCCGACAGAATGACCAAAATAGTTATGGTTTGATACCCGGTATGGATATCCAACAGCTTTGTTTTACAAAGGGCGATGCGCTTGAAGATGAATTGAAATCCTTCGTTCAAGCAGTATTTAAACGTGAAGCCCCGGCTGTTACAGGCCAGATGGGACGTGATGCTTTGAAGATAGCCTTAAGTATTATGGAGCAGATCAACAAGGCTAATAGACGGATTTTAGGCGCTTAATAATTAATTTTGTGTGTTTTGTGGCAAAAATAATTTTAACCAATTTGAAGCCATTAAATCAATTGAAGATTTCAGATTTCAGATTTCAGATTTAAGGAATTTTTCCATTTTTATTTAAAACAGCGGAGCGACACGCGGCGCAAGCGCCTGCGCTGCGCGAGCGACTTCCACAAATCTAAAATCATCAATCTGCAATCTACAATTCCTAAGACCGGCTTGTCCGGGTTAGGCGAGTAAATATATGAGTCGGCTTAAAGAACAAAAATGTGTTATGATCATAGCCGGCGAAGCTTCGGGCGACCTTCACGGATCAAAGCTTGTAATGGCCATGCGGAAAAGTAACGACTCCTTATTTTTTTGTGGAATAGGAGGGCAGGCTCTTAAAAATGCCGGAGTAAGGATTTTAGCTGATGCCTCAGAGCTTGCCGTTGTGGGGATAACCGAGGCCTTTTCCAAGATGATAAGCCTTGTTAAAGGGATGACTATTGCCAAAAGGCTTCTTAAAATTTTAAACCCTGATCTTCTTATTCTGATAGATTTCCCTGATTTTAATCTTCATATTGCGGCCAGTGCAAAAAAGCTTGGAATCCCCATCCTCTATTATATTAGTCCACAGGTTTGGGCCTGGAGATCAGGCCGAATAAAAAAAATCGGAAATTTAGTGAATCACGTGGCTGTTATTTTGCCTTTTGAGGAGGATTTATACTTGGAGCATAAAATTCCTGTAACATTTGTTGGTCATCCTTTGCTGGACATCGATTATCCTCCGGTAGATGAAATATTAAAAAGAAGTGCTGAAAACCGGTCAATAATAGGCTTATTACCGGGCTCCCGGGATAGGGAGATTGCCAGACATCTTTCTGTTATGCTTGATGCCGCCCAGGATTTGGTCAAGCGGAATAACGACTTAAAATTTATTATTTCTATTGCGTCTTCAGTAAAAAGAAAATATGTGGAGGCAATCGTAGAGGGGTATCGGGATACAGTCAACTTTGAGCTTTTGTCTGACAATGTGGATAAAGTCCTAGAAAAATGCGGATTTGTTATAGCTGCATCCGGAACAGTTACGCTGGAAGCTGCAATTTATGGTGTTCCAATGGTGATTATTTACAAAATGTCTCCTGTTAGCTACTGGTTAGGCAAGGCTATGGCCAAGGTTAAGAATATCGGTCTTGTGAATTTGATTGAAGGGAAAGAGATTGTGCCCGAACTTTTGCAGGGTAAAGCATCTCCTGGAAATATAGCAAATACGGTATATGAGATGCTAAACGATTCTTCCGGTCTTACAAGGTTAAGGAAAGACCTTTTTGGCATAAGAGGTTTACTGGGCGGCCAGGGTGCTTCAGAACGCGTAGCCAAAATAGCCATGGATATGATATAGATATATTTGATCATGAAAAAAATATCGATACCTCAAATTAAAGACAGGCATAAACGGTTATTGTTGTTAATAAAAGACAAGTGGCTCAGGCTTAGTTTTGCTATGGCATGCATGATGGTAGTAGGCGTATCAACTTCTGCTACAGCCTTTTTGATAAAACCCATACTTGATGATGTTTTTTTTAAACAAGATGCCAGAATGCTTAAAATTATTCCGGTTGCCATTGTTATTATATATTTTTTGCGGGGTATTGCATATTATTGCCAGGTATATCTTATGAGTTATGTTGGCCAAAGTATTATAACGAGTCTTAGAAATACTCTTTTCAGCAAAATTCAGGATCTTTCACTTTCCTTTTTTCATGAAGAAAAGACAGGTGCATTGATGTCACGTGTTACAAATGACGTTAATATTGTCAAGGAAATGGTTTCGAATGCTGTTACCGGGGCGTTGAAAGACTCCTTTACCATAGTTTGTTTGACAATCGTCATCTTTTATAGAGATTGGAAAATGGCGATATTCGCTTTTTTAATTTTGCCTCTTGCCTTTTTCCCGATTGTGGAATTCGGAAGGAGAGTCCGAAAAGTCAATACCGGGTACCAGGAAGCGATGGCTGATATGAGTTCTTTTTTACATGAAACGTTTTTTGGAAACAAAATCGTCAAGACTTTTGGAAGGGAGTCTTATGAAAAGAAACGTTTTTTAAAAAAGACACACAATATTTTTAATCTCGAGATGAAGGCTGTAGTGGCCAGGTCACTATCAGCGCCAATCATGGAGTTTCTAGGTGGAATTGGGGTGGCTTTTATCATATGGTATGGGGGCTCCAAAGTGATTGCCGGTACTTCCACTCCCGGAACCTTTTTTTCTTTTATGGCCGCCGTTATTATGTTGTATGAACCCGTGAAAAAGTTAAGCAAGCTAAACAATTCGATTCAGCAAGGGCTTGCCGCTACTGATAGGGTCTTTGATATCATAGATAAAGAATCGGATATTAAAGAGCATCATAATCCTGTTGATATTAAACCGGGACTTCATAGGGTAACTTTCAAAAATGTATTTTTTAAGTACGATAATGCAATGGTCTTAGAGGACATAAACCTTGATGTCAAAGCGGGAGAGATTCTGGCGCTTGTGGGAATGAGTGGTGGCGGGAAAACTTCTCTCGTAAACCTGATACCTAGACTCTATGATGTAACCGAAGGATCAATTTCGATCGATGGGATTGATATACGAAAGGCTTCAATATCTTCACTCCGCAATCAGATCGCAATTGTTACTCAAGATCCCATTCTTTTCAATGATACTATCAGGAACAATATTGCCTATGGTAATCATAATGCATCTAATAAAGACATTGAAAGGGTTGCAAAAGCTGCCTATGCTTACAATTTTATTCAGAGACTTCCCGATAAATTCGATGCAAGCATAGGAGAATTGGGAGGACGTCTCTCAGGAGGAGAAAAACAGCGTATCTGTATTGCACGTGCGCTTTTAAAGGATGCACCAATATTAATTCTTGATGAAGCGACCTCTTCACTCGATTCAGAGGCAGAGACATTGGTCCAGAAGGCCCTTGAAAATTTAATGAGAGGGCGCACCACATTTGTTATTGCTCACAGACTTTCAACTATCAGTTATGCTCAAAGGATCATTGTCATCGTTGGTGGTAAGATCGTAGAAGAGGGAGATCAAAATGAACTGATTGCCCGGCAAGAAGAATACTATAAATTATATCAAATGCAGTTCAACAATAGCAAATCAAACGTAGAAGTTCGTTAAACATATAGATCCAGTTTTTTTATTTCATCAATTGATGGTTTCGTAAAAAGTACAATTTGCTCGCTCTGTGACCATTTTTGGGATTCCTAAAAAGCCCCTCCAGCCTGACCTTTTGTCTCTGAGGCGCCAATGTTTTTTTAAGCTAAAATGTTATAAAAATATTTATGAAAATAAATTCAATTATAAATAGATATATCTTTAAAGAAATGGTCCCTCCATTTGTCATCAGTCTGGCTTTTTTCTTGTTTGTTTTCCTTATGACAAGAATTCTGGATATTATAAAATATATTGTAAATTATAGGATCAACATGCCTGCTGTCCTTTTGATGCTCTTCTATTCTATGCCCTACTTTCTTCAATTTGTAATACCCATGTCTATTATGATGGCTGTCTTGCTTACTTTTCTTAGACTGTCGAAGGAAAATGAAGTGGTTGCCTTTAAAGCAAGCGGTTTTAGTATTTATAACTTGCTTCCTCCGGTATTCTTGTTTTGTATTATGGGATGTTTCCTAACGGCGTCCGTGACAATTTATGGAATTCCGTGGGGAAGGACATCTTTTAAAAAACTAACGAATAGAGTGGCTGCATCAAGCTTTGAAATTGGTTTAAAGGAAAGAACATTCAATGATAGCTTTGAGGGTATAATGCTTTATGTGAACAAAATTGATCCTAAAGAAAAGTCACTTGTTAATGTTTTTATTGAAGATAAAAGAACCAATAATATCGTAAGCACCGTCATTGCGCCCAATGGCAGGCTTTTAAGTGAACCGGAGAAGCTTTTTTTTTGTTTAAGGCTTTATAACGGAACCATCAATCAGGTCAACATTAGAAATAAGTCTGTAAATTCGATAAACTTTGATACCTATGAAATTAACATTGATATTAAAAAGGCTTTTACCAGAGCAAAGAAAGGCACAAAGCATAGAAGTGAAATGAGCCTGGCTGAATTGAAAAAATATCTCAAAGATGACACCAAAAAAGATGATATTTACTATCGAACGCTGATGGATTATCATAAAAGATTTTCCATTCCGGTTGCATGCATAGTCTTTGGACTTCTTGCCGTTTCCTTGGGCTTTCAATCCATGATTACAGGGCGTTCGTATGGGCTTGGACTTGGCCTCATTTTTTTTCTCCTTTATTATTTACTGCTTACTATGGGGCGGGGTTTTGGTGAGTCGGGGGCATACCCGCCTGTTATTGGGATGTGGGCTCCGAATATCGTTATAGGGTCTATTGGGTTTTATCTTCTAATCAGAACAGCAAAGGAACGCCCATTGATTTTTGATTCTTTTATTAATCGGGTGATAAGGTTAACATTGAAGTTTACGAAGAAAAAATTGGCGTGATGAGGAACTAATTGAAGTTATGCCTATTATTTATAAATATTTGACAAGGGAAATTATTAAGCTGTTTGGAATTGTTCTGATAACCGTTATCAGTATATATGTGGTTGTAGATTTTTTTGAAAAGGTAGATGACTTTATGGAGGCCGGCCTGTCGGTTTCAAGGACATTCACATTTTTTCTGTTAAAGATTCCATTTATCATCGTTCAGATAACACCGGTTGGAATTCTTTTGGCGACTCTATTAGTATTTGGTTTAATGAGCAAAAACTATGAAATACTTGCTTTAAAAAGCAGTGGGGTAAGTATATATTACCTATTACGACCGGTCCTTTTTTTAGGACTTCTAGTGGGCACCCTTCTTTTTTTCTTTTCAGATATCATCGTTCCGCTGACCACAGGCAGGGCAAACAGGATATGGTTGCAAGATGTTAAAAAAAGATCTGAGGTGACATCGAAAGAGAAAAATATCTGGATCAAGGGAAACCGTAAAATAACCCATATTAAATATTATAACCCCGCCAGTAAAACCATTTTTGGAATCACCATTAACTTTTTTGATGAAAAATTTAAATTAATACGAAGAATAGACGCTGAAAAGGGGATTTTCGAACAAGGAAAATGGATAATGCATGAACTTTTAGAGCAAACCCTTGAAACAGAGAGTGGAAATTATAGAATAATTTTTCGAGATGAAATGACCGAAAAGCTCGATTTTTTACCTGAAGATTTAAAACGGGTGATCAAAAAACCGGAAGAAATGAGTTTTAAGGAACTTCTTACATATATAAGGAAGGTTGAAGAAGAGGGATACGATGCTACGATATACAGGGTAGATCTTTATGCCAAACCGGCTTTACCTTTTGTTTGTATGGTTTTCTGTATACTCGGTATCGGCATTGCGATTAGAGGTGAAAGAGTGGAAAGTATATTCTTCAGCATAGCCTATGGGATTGGTATAGCCTTTTGTTACTGGATATTCCATAGTTTCTGTTTATCAATCGGATATGGAGAAATGCTTCCTCCTTTTATTGCTGCTTGGACTGCAAATTTTGTTTTCTTGTGTTTCGGTATTTTTACTTTGGTGAATGCAGAATAACTCGTCCTTTTTGCAACGATATTCAATAGCCGTTTTGGGAATGACAATTAGATGATCCATAGAAAGGAGTCTTCATCATTTGCCCGATCATTGTGGATGATAGCACGTTTAGTGATAGTAGTTATCATTTTTATCTTGCTTATATACTTGGATGTGCTTGACTTGGCAAAAGTGGGGAAGATGATTTTTCGCTGGTGGACCGGTGCTGCTACTATTTTCTTTTTAACAAGTGTCATCATTTCGATGTTTCGCTGGCAGATCCTTTTGAATGCTGTTGGTATTCAGGTCGGATTTAAGATGGTTATGCGACTTTCCTTTATTGGATATGCTTTTAGTACGGTTAGTCCGGGAGCTGTTAGCGGCGACATTATCAAGGCGTACTACATAGTAAAGGGATTAAACAATAGGAGAACCGCAGCGGCAACTACTATTGTGATGGATCGAGTTCTGGGTCTCTTTACGATGTTATTAATGGCCACTGTCGCCATCGGTGGTGCTCTACTCCTAGAAACACAACTTCTGCAAGACTCTAAGCAAACAAATAACTTAATATTTTTGGGTTGTATCGTGATAAGCCTCGCAATCACTATGCTTATTGGGTTTTTGATATGTCTAAGCAAGCGCATTCGAAACTCAAATTTCATTAAATGGATTACAACGCATCCACCAGGCCATCGCATTATTGATAAATTATATTCAACTATCTACTCATTTCGCGAGAAAAAACAATTTCTCCTCAAAGCGATCGTAGCCTCTTTTGTAGGCCAATTGCCGCTTATTATAGGCATGTACTTTATTGGACGGGCTGCCGATGAAACTGTATTGCGGCTTGCACACTATCTCTTTTTAGCACCCGTGGCTTTAATATTAAATGCGATTCCTATCGGACCGGGAGGAATGGGTTCTGGAGAAGCGCTTATCGAATCGCTTTTCATGCTTTTTGGTTCCAGAAACGGTGGCGAAATTACGGCTGTCTTCCACATAGTCGTCATATTGTTCAGCGTGATTGGCTTTTTTCTCTATATAAAGGGAAAAGGGAGTTTGCGGGGTAATGAAACAGCATGAACATAAACATCATAAATAAAAAGATCGAAACTATTATGAAAGGAACAGGAGAAAGTGAATTTTTTTCTTTCGGATCTATTTTGTTTATGGCTTCTCTTGTTTATGGAGCTATTGTAAAATTAAGAGAAATTTTTTATCAAAGTGGAATTTTATCTACAAAGAGACTGTCGTGTATTGTTATATCAATAGGCAACCTAACAGTGGGAGGAACCGGCAAGACTCCTATGACGATATACGTCGCCAGGCTTGCTAAGAAGTTGGGTTATAAAGTTGCGATTCTTAGCAGGGGTTATAAAGGATTATCGGAAAAGACGGGAGGAATCGTAAGTGACGGAAAAACAATATTCATGGGGCCCGATGCTGCTGGTGATGAGCCGTATATGATGGCTTCCAGGCTGAAAAAGATACCTGTGATTGTTGGGAAAAATAGATATAAGGAAGGCATGAGCGCTATCAAAAAATATGTACCTGATGTGATTGTGCTCGATGATGCTTTTCAGCACTTAAGGCTTATGCGTGATATTAATCTGGTGCTCTTAGATAACAGTAGCCCCTATGGAAATATGCATCTTCTACCAAGGGGCACTTTGAGGGAACCGATTTCCTCACTGTCGCGAGGAGATGCATTTGTATTTACCAGGTCTGATTCTTCGTCTGTTTTTGAAGAAAAAACCGCTTTAATTAATCTAAAACACTATGCTAAAGAAAAACCGATTTATAAATCTTTTCACGCTCCATACATTTATAAGATAGTAAAAGGGAAAAACATCTCGTTACAGAAAGAAAAAGAGAGTTCATTTTCAGTCAATTACAAGTTCTTGAAGGGACGCAAAGTATTTGTCTTTTCCGGTATTGCCAGAAACACTGATTTTCGGCGGACACTTGAAAGCTTAAAATGTGATGTAAGAGGATTCTTGGAGTTTGCGGACCACCACCAGTATTCGACTACGGATTTTGATGACATATTTCGGTCAGCAAAAAATGCGGAAGTCGACTGTCTCGTTACCACGGAAAAGGACTATGTTCGTATCTCAAGCAAAATCAAATGGCCAATAGATCTTGTGGTTATAGGCATTGAGATTTCTTTTGGAGATGATGAAGAAGCATTCAATACATTTATTAAAAATAGACTTGAAGGATTTAAAGGGGAATGAGGAGGGAAGGTGCTAGTAGCTCGTCGATAAGTTCCAAGTTTTATTTAATCGTTTTATCAAGAGTAAATTGTTTTGAATCTTATGTTTAATAGCGGATTTACAATATTCCCAAAACATATAGTGCATAATTTCGTTAAATTAGGAATATAAATATACAGGATACAAAATGAAGAAAATATCAGTCGCGATTATTTGCTATAACGAAGAAAAAAAAATTGAGCGTACATTAAAAAGCATTGATTGGGCAGATGAGATCGTAGTTGTTGACTCTTTTAGTACAGACAAAACCTTAGAAATCTGTAAAAAATATACCGATAAAGTATATCAACATTCATTTGAAAGCCATATTCAACAAAAAAATATCGCTTTAGACTATTGTACACATGATTGGGTATTTTCAATTGATGCAGACGAGGTCGTCACCCAAGAACTGAAACAATCTATACTTCAAATAAAAAATAGTGAACTTATAGAAGAATATGATGGTTATTATGTTTCGAGAATTATTCAATATCTTGGGAAATGGATAAAATATACTCAGTGGTATCCTGATTTTAAATTGAGACTTTTTCGAAAAGTAAAAGCAAAATGGGGCGGAATAGATCCTCACGATACGATACTATTAGAAGGGAAAACAAGTCGCATAAATGGCAAACTTCTGCATTATTCCTATGATGATATTTCTGCCCATTTAAGAACTATAGATCTTTATACATCAATTATGTCAAAAGAGTATTGGAAACGGGGTAAAAAGGCTTCTGTCATTAATCTGACGCTTCGTCCGTTATATGCCATTTTTAAAAGCTATATTTTAAAAAGAGGTTTTTTGGAGGGGAAACAGGGCATTATTATCTCTTTGCTTGACGGATATTACGTTCTTCTAAAATTTGCAAAACTGATGGAATATGATTTGGAAAAACAGCAATAACTTTACTGAATAATGGATAACGTATCAAAGGGATTTAGGCAACAGCCAGTTTATAAATAAGCTATGTCCCGGAAAACTATAAAAAAAATTATAATCAGCCGTACTGATAATATTGGAGATGTTGTACTTACTCTTCCGATAGCCGGAGCCATTAAAAGGTATCTGCCTGATTCTGATGTTCTTTTTTTGGGGAAAGAATATGTCCGTCCGTTAGTTACCACAAGCCAATATATAGATAAGTTTATTTCTCTCGATGAACTTCAAAATAATAGGTTTACCGATCGGATTTCAATAATTAAGAACTATCGAGCAGACGCGATCATTCATGTTTTTCCTAATAAACAAATAGCGAAAATTGCATCAAAAGCAAAAATTATGTATCGTGTAGGAACTTCGCACAGATCCTACCACTGGTATACTTGCAACCGGCTGATTAATCTAGGCCGAAAGAACTCAAATCTCCACGAATCTCAACTCAACTTGCATCTACTAAGCAAAATAGATATTCCATATCATTTTGAATTAAAAGAAATTCCTAATTTATTCGGCCTAACCAAATATCCGAAATTAGATAAACGCTTTTGGTCTCTCATCGACAAAAACAGATTCAATCTAATTTTGCACCCCAAATCAAAAGGAAGCGCCAGAGAATGGGGCGAAAACAATTTCGGCCGATTGATAGAAATTCTGCCGGAAGAAAAATATAACATTTTCATCAGCGGAACAGCCGAAGAGGGAAATCTGTTAAAATCATTTATAAAGAAATATAAAAAACGAGTTGTAGATATCACAGGAAAGATGAATTTGGATGAGTTCATTTCTTTTATTAAGAACAGTGACGGTCTTGTTGCGGCAAGCACAGGTCCACTCCATATTGCGGCAGCATTAGGCATTTACACAATTGGTCTTTTTGCCCCAATGCGACCGATTCATCCCAGTCGTTGGGCCCCGATCGGCACTAATGCAGATTATCTCGTACTTGATAAAGAATGTAACGATTGTAAAAATCAAAGGATATGTAATTGCATTTTATCCATTCACCCGGAATCGGTAAAGAACTTACTCGATAAAATATAACCTGCCCTTCAATAAATAAGAGCAGATTCCGTCACTGGGGTTGCTCTTATTTTCTTCCTCAATACTGAATTTCGCTTAATATTAGTTTCACTTTTTCAAATGCCGTTTCCGGAGATATGCCGAATGAATTGTCTTTGGAAGAATCAAAATTTTCATTGAATATATGATAGTGACCAACAAAATTATCAGGAGACCAATTCAAAGGGTTTGTATTGCCAAAAATGGCCAAGGATGGCGTCCCAACAGCCACTGATAGATGAATTAAGCCGCCGTCATTGCAAATCAAAAGCTCACATTTTTTAAGCATGGCGGCTGCTTCATTGAAATTTGTCGGGAGGGCGACAATCGGCTTCTTTTCCATCGAATCTGAAACATTTATAACATCATCCTTTTCATCAGGGCCCCATAATAAAACGACTTTGCGGTCAGTCTTTCCCAAAATCAAATCTGCCAATTTTGCATAATTTTCAGCTTTCCACTTTTTTCTATTACGGGGACTTCCCGGAGAAAAACAAATGAAATTTTGGCTTGTGAGATTTGTTTTTGATAGCCATTTGTCGATGTAAGCAATAGATTCCGGCCTGATATAATAATAAAGTTGATATGGGCCTTCTTCAATACCGAGCGGTTTCAACAAATCAAATTTCATGGATGCACTGTATCGCTGTTTTTTTGAAGTAACCCTGATATTATAAAGAAATTTCCACCTTGCATGAGAGTAAGCAATCCGGTATTTGGCCCTGCTGAACAGTGTAATCTGAGCCGAGGTGATGCCTTGGAGTTGGTCGATTATAAGATCATATCTCCGGTGATTTATTCGAGTAAGAAGTCTTACTTTTTCCAGGAGATCACGAACCCCTTTTTTCCGGTTAAATACTACCACCTCATCAATACAGGGATTATTTTCTAATATTTTATGATAGGGCCGACAAACAAGAAAATCGATTTTTGCATCTGGAAGCTTTTTTCTTAAAAAAGGAAAATATGATGTATTTAAGAGAACATCACCAAATGGTCGGATCTGGATAATTAAAACTTTTTTTATTTCATTCAAATTTATTTTCATTGAGTATATATCTTTATCTTTGCGAATTATATATTCAAACTTATAATGATGTTTAAATCATTTCAATTGATTATTCAATTTATTTGTATTAATTTAGCCTTATGAAAGTACAGATCTCGTTAAGTCGTCGAGTAGTTGAGCAGTTAAATAGTACATCAACGAAAAATTCCCTATTTCCTTACAAGTTCCCCTTTCGTAAAGGGGCATTTAGGGGGATTTTAAAAGGTTAGTAAAATCCCCCCGGCCCCCCTTTTCAAAAGGGGGGAGATTTTTAGAGTTTTCGTTCAGACACTAAGTATTTGTAATGAAATGTAAGAAAAAATGGCAACTTATACGATCCTAATATTAATCAATGTGCGCTGGTGGAACGCAACCGCTTTTTATGCAGTAAACATAGGCCGAATTTTGCAGAAAAAAGGGCATAAAGTTATTATTGGCTGTAATAGAACCTACCCTGCATATAATGTTGCACGATCGTACGGTTTAAAAACTGTTCCTTTAAATTTTTGTGGATTCAATCCTTTTCAGCTGTCGAACAATTTTTTCAAACTGCTGCGCCTTATCAAAAAGGAACAAATTCAAATTATTAACTCACATCGTTCTGAAGACCATACCTTTGCCTTGTTGGCAAAATTGATAACAGGGGTCAAACTTGTGGTCACTCGTGGCGACAGGCGGCTGATTTCCGGTAATTATTTATCAAGATTACGCTATAAGCTCTGCGACGCCATTATTTTGACATGTCAAAGCATATTTCATCAGAATGATAAAATTTTTTTGCCGATGAAAAAAAGAGTTCACATTATATATGGAAGCGTTGATGAGGACCATTTTAAAATTAGAAAGAAAAAAAATCAGACTCTGAAAAAATATAAAATAAATCCCAAAAAGATGATTGTTGGGATAGTGGGACGTATGGATCATGTTAAAGATCAGTTTACATTTGTCATGGCAGCTTCATTGATTTTGCAGGAATCTGCAGAAGTATTTTTCATTATAACCGGAAAGGAAGAGCAGATTAAAGAAGCGGAATTGCAAAACATGTTAAATGATTTGGAAATAGATGACCACTTTATACTATTACCTGAGATAAAAGATATTGTAGAGGTTATTGATCTTTTTGACATGGGAGTCATAACTTCTGTGGCATCGGAGACAATAAGCAGGGTTTTACTTGAATATATGTATTTGGGTAAGCCCGTAATTGGGACAAAGATAAATGCAATAGGAGAAATTATTCGACCCGGAGTAAATGGTGAATTGATAAAGCCTAAAGATTACAAAAGTCTGGCAATAAATATTAAAAAAATTTTAAAAAACAAATCAATAATAGAAGAGTACGGAAATAATTCCAAGCGGTTGTACAAAGAAAATTATTCAGAAGATGTATTTTATAAAAAATATATAGAGGTTTTTGAGAGTGTAACTTCCTAAAAAGTAACCGTTCACGGGTTCAGGGTTCAGAGGTTCAGAGTTCAAAGTTCAACTGTTAAGGTAGTTAAAGTCTTTGATTTTGAATCTAATGCGGAATTCATTCGAGCCTTAAAATTAGCCGGGCGAGCTTGTACTGAGATTAAAAGTAAAAATATGAAAAAATAATAAACCATGAACCCTGAACCTCTGAACGGTGAACGGTTACCTTCAGTTAAACAATTGAACTGCATGCTCAATGATTGAATCCTCCTTTATATCTAAAAGACACTGACTCGTTTCATATGGGTATTTGTTTTTTAAAAAGGGGGTACATGGAATATCGTCTGTGCGGAAAATACTAAATAATAAATTTAAAAGAAGTGCAAAATTGAAGATTTTGGTAATACGATTGAGTTCCATTGGTGATATCATACTCACCACGCCTGTTTTGGAGGCAATAAAGGATAAATATCCGGATGCCATACTTGATTTTTTGGTGATGGATAAATTCAAGGATGCAATCAGCGGAAATAGGTATATCGATAATTTAATTGTTTTTGAAAAGGAAAAGTTCAAGGGGATCTCAGGAATTATACAATTTTCCAAAAAACTGAACAAAAACCACTATGACATTATCCTAGACCTTCACTCAAAAATACGAACTATTTTAATTTCCAGTTTCATAAATGGTAAAGTATTAAAATATAAAAAAAGATCTTGGTGGAAAGCTCCGCTGGTACGATTTAGATGGATTCGGTATAAGGTCGACGACACCATCGTAAGGAACTATTTCAAGCCGTTAAATAAACTCGAAATATTCTATACACGTGAAAAACTGAAATTTGACTATCAAAAAAAGTACATTAAAAGCTTAAAAAATTTTGACGATTTTATTGTCATGGCCCCGGGTGCTGCAAATTATACAAAAAAATGGCCAAAAGAATATTTTTCAGAACTTGGCAAACGATTGAGAGGTCAAATAGTGCTGATAGGGGGGAAAGACGATTTTGATGATTTTGAATTTATAATAAACGAAGTCGGCGATAAATGTGTGAACCTTGCCGGAAAATTGAATTTAAAAGAAAGCGGTGCGCTGATTTCAAAATCAAAATATGTTATCACGAATGATTCCGGACCGTTTCATATAGCAAGAGGCGTGGACACTAAAGTTTTTGTGATATTTGGCCCGACAGACCCCGGTATGTTTGAATATGACGAGGATTCGATACTGTTATTTGAAGGCTTGCAATGTTCTCCCTGTTCACTTCATGGGGATAAGAAATGTCCCAAAGGGCATTTTAACTGTATGAAAGAATTAACTCCTGAAAAAGTTTATAAATTCGTAAGTATTTCAATATAAAAGTTTATTCTTTCTTTCCTTAACCCGCTTTTCTCACCAGTTTGATTTGTTCATTTGCAA